>NZ_NPJE01000035.1:0-122776 GCF_002251205.1 Prevotella sp. P3-92
TGTGATACGGCTGAGAGAATTATCAGGTGGCTATTGCGGTGGGGTTCCACCTCTTCCCATTCCGAACAGAGAAGTTAAGCCCACTTGCGCCGATGGTACTGCAATGCAATGCGGGAGAGTAGGAGGCCGCCATCTTTTACAAAGCACCTTGTTTCAGCAATGAAGCAAGGTGCTTTTTTTCGTTTCCTCCCTTTACGGATCCACGGAACACACAGTACACGGATCCACGGAACACACAGAGTACACGAAATAGTTGAAGATTATGTTCACGATTTCGATACACAAGCAAAGGCGGGCTTAAAGCCCAATGGTTTCCACAGCCCAGGACTACGCCCTGAGGACATTATGCAGCATACCCCAACCACGTCTTGTAAAGACAAAACTAAAATCCGTAGCATCTACAACCGTAACCTTGACCTTACATCTCAACTAAAAGCTCAGAAATCAAAATCGCATAGGAAGCTGTCAATGCAATAAATTCGTGACATTCCTTACCATCCGTGTGCGGTTTTCAAAAACCGTTATACTGTTATCTGTAACGCTTTACTGCAAATTATGGAGTAGATTAAACACTCCGTGTCAATCCGGAGTGGTATCCTAGTGCGGTTATATGTTCTGGTGCATGAGAGTTAGTAAGGCTTTAAAGAAAGACCACCACTATAATAAATATAGTGATGGTCTTTATCTTAATAATTGCTTTTACTATAGATGGAGTAATGGACGTTCTGAAATGATTAAACCTATAAACAATATTTGTTAGAATGCGTATGATAGCTCCTCATCGTCAGTCGTGTCGAATGTGTATCCATTACTGACAGAATTGGTAAAGAAGTACCCTGTTGCTTTGGTCGTACAATTTTGTTTCAGCGTTACCGCATTAAATGTACGCGTGCGAATCAGTTTGCCAGAACTATCCTTCATATTGACCTTTACATTGACAACTTGTTCTGTTGCTGTCAGAAAACATGAAATCATTGGACCGTCTATGAATGAATTGTTTGGCGTATTCTTCTTGTAGAAATTAGTTGTGTATGATTGTTTTGCAAAACTAAATCCAGTAGATGGATTGAAAGTGTATTGGTTTGGAGTACCTACATTCTGATCTGGGTCGATGATGATTTCCACTTCATCTACTTCTTCAGGGTAGGGGTCTGATATATAAAGTGAGAAAGATGCTGTGATGCGTTTGCCAAAGTTCATAGTAACCTCTTTAGGTTCACCTCTGGTAATATCAACAGACATCGTTGTTGCATAGGTACTCTTGTAGAGTATGATATCATTGATGACCGCTTTATCTGGAGATGCGATGTCTGCAGCTCCGTTACTTGGAGTTTTAGCCTTGTGTGCCACAGCTACGAAAGTGTATTTTCCAGCTGGAAGTTCGCAATTAATCTGATCGAAGTTCTCGTTTGTTCCTTTCGTTTTCCTTTCTGCATAAAACTCTTTGTTGTTTTCGTCGAAAACCTTAAATGCGATACAGGTCACTTGTGCTTCTGCAGCACTTGCACGTGACGTTGCGAAATTTTGGTCAGGAACTACTGAAAAATCAAATCCAGAAAAACTGACTTTTACTGAGACAGGTTCTGTCACTACTGTGTTGTTGTCCTCTGATGAACAAGAGAACAGATGTGCTACAAACAAAGGTAGCAATAAAAAAAAGAATTTTTGCATAGACCTTATAAATTTAATGCTGCAAAGTTAAAGTTTATTTTCATACGAAGCACGAAAAAACTCTTAAAAAAGTATAAAGCAGTATGGATATAACGAAAAATGGCTAATTCTGTCCTTTTTATAGCAGTGTCAAATGGGTGTTTATAAGAAATTATTTGCGAAAAAACGGTAAAACTTTCAGTTTTATATTGCCTCTGATGATTGATTTAGTATTAAAGTGTCTTATCATGAGTTTGCTTTTCTATTGAAGAATAATCCAAGTCGGTAGAAGAATAATCGAAGAATAGACGAATTCCTATTGAGTAAGCGATGAGACATATTGAAGATATGGCGGAATCAGACAGAATATAAAAATGTTTTGTATATCATACGTATCACCGAAATCGCCAAAGCGCACCGGCTTCACAGTCTGTGCGCTTACGCTCTTTTTCAAGAGGATGAATTATATTAATTGAGATTTTCCTTTTTCTTTGTTGTTACTACAATTACGTTTTCAGTATTCTCATCACCACTGTACTTCTTTATATTTTCTGCGTCTTTGAAGATTTGCAGGCTTGATATCTGATCTGGTTTAAGTGTGTTGATGTTGTCTATTCGTTTACCATCAACTATGTACAAAGTAGTGTTGGGTTGTTTATTCTCTTCTTTATTTGCAGCAGAATTTGGTTTGGGTGTTATAGTGCCTATGTTGAATGAGACGGGTATTACATATTTCACATCTACTGCTTTACCGTTCTGTTTACCTGGTGTCCATTTTGGCATTTCCTTTATTACTCGTAGCGCTTCCTTATCGAGGGGCTCGCAAACGCTCCTTATAATGGTTGGCTCTATAATATTACCATTTTTATCTACCACAAAGGCTACAATGACTCTGCCGCTCTTATTGGTAGCAGTTGCCTCTGCTGGATATTTCACATTACTCCCGATGTATTCATATAATGCTTTCGGTCCTCCTGGGAATGAAGGCATCTGTTCTACGATGTCATAGACTTTCTTCTTGCTTTCTTTTTTGGGCGCTTTTTTCTTCTTTACTGGTTTGTTATTTTGTTGCACAGGCAAATTGTTTTCTACTGCCACCGCTGCATTATTACTCTCAGTAACAATTTTCTCGGCCATTGATTCTACACTTTCGTTGGCAAAAGCCACAACAGCTATTGCTGTTAAAGGAAGTGCCAAAAGCAGTTTGGCACGTTTCCATCCATTCGATTTCTGCATTTTCATCATTGTGATACGTTTTTTTAGTGAATTATGATTAAAATTGTTAGCTAACGCAAATCTATCTTCTCCCACAGCCTTCATCACCAGCAACAGTTGGTAATTGCGTGCATCTACACCTTCTGCGAGTACAGCTTCGTCTGCTTCGTATTCATGAACCTCCTGTAGCTCGCGTCTTAGTAGCCACGCTGCAGGGTTGTACCATTGAAAAATCAGCATGATGTTGCACAATAATATATCTACACTATGGTGATGAGCTATGTGTGCTCTTTCGTGTGTTAGAATTTCCATAGGGTGATCTTGATAGTCTTTCCGTGCTACAACGATATAGTTGAACCAACTGAAAGGAGCGATATCGCGGTCTATTACTACCAGATGTTCCCCATGTGCATTGTCTGTTTTTGTTCCGCTGCGCAATATGAATCGCAGTTTCCATAGAGACAACAGGAAGACCACGGCAAATATTCCAACACCTATTATATATAATAAGAATAGGAGTTGTATCATGGTAATTGGTTCTTTTGTCGGGTAGTCTAACGGTTGCTGTACCGTAGCAAGCATTTCTGTAAAATCTACCGTCACCGCAGTCATTGGCGTTTCTTTATTCAGTTCCACTTGTATCAATGGTACTATTAAAGCCATAAGCATCATCAACAGGATTGACTTACGGTTGAAGGCATGGAAGGTTTCTCTGCTTAAGCCCATTTTATAGAATAGGTAGAATGCGATTAAGCATATTCCCGATTTGATAGAATAAAGAAATAACATTCCCATATTACATTGGTTTTATATTATTTGTTGAATGGTCTTTTTTCTTTGAAATCAGTCTTTCTCAATCGTATTAATTAATTGCTTGAGTTCTTCTATCGATATTTTTTCCTCTTTAACCAGAGCGGAAACGGCTTTCAGGTATGATTTACCGAAGAATCTATCCACGACATTCATCAGCGTATTACGATGATATTCCTCGCGTGTGATTTTAGCGAAATACTGGAAGCAGCGTGCTGTTAAGGCGCGATGCCCTAGAAATCCTTTCTCCTCAAGGATTCTTACTAATGTTGCTAATGTGTTCACGTGTGGTTTAGGATCTTCGTAACATGCTTGCAATTCGCGAATCTGCATATCCCCATGTGTCCAATAGTGATCCATGATTTCCTCTTCTTTGTTAGTCAATGTCTTCATCATTTTATTCTGTTTTAATGTTTATGGCTGCAAATTAACTAATTCTTTTAGTTTATTACAAGTTTTTTGAGTTAATAAAACTAAAAAGATTAGTTATTTAACTAAAAGTGTTAGTTATGTAACGTATAGTTCTTATTCTTAGGCCATATTTGTTTCTTAGATGTTATATTGAAACATCAATGCATAATAATTATAGTGATAGTTTTGTTGTTAGGTGAAATATGTGTAAATTTGGGCAGAAAAACAGTAAGTGTATCATTATGTTTGTAGTATTACTTGTAGGAATAGTGGCATATCTTATAGTCTATTGGCTTTTTAAACCCAATTGACTAAAGACAGTATAAAGTATTGGTATTGTACTTTTCATAGGTACTTGTGCTCAAAAGACTCAAATATATTTGGCTTTTTATTCGCTTATTCGTACCTTTGACTTTCGGTCTAAGGTAGGCTGCATTTCGGAAAAGAAAATAAAAGTGAACTTTTATTTTGCATTTCGCTCGATTTGCACTACCTTTGTGAACATGAAAATGGGAAAAGGTAGAATGCTGATGATTATGTTTGTGCTTTTAATGCATCATAGTATAATGGCGCAAACAACAGCGGAGCGAAATGGAATGGAGACTATGCGACGTGACTCCATTGAAGTTTCGCACAATGATTCATTGGCAGTTTACCGCACGTTACCAAAGACCATAGGTGCTGTGCGAGCAGAAACTAATGCAGTTTCCCCAGTTCAATATCCTACAGACAATGTGATGATGTTGTCAAGAGTCGTAGTAGGAGAGGGTGCTATTGCCTACGAAAATCCTATGATGCGTCCTTCGCTGACGGTCAATGAACATCTGAAGTTTGATGTAGATATGCAGTTAGCTGACTATATCGGCATGGCCTCTACGCGTTCATTATTTGCTGCAGGATATTATAATGTAGGCCCGTTGACGTTCAGCGCCAATACCAATGTCAACAGATTTCTCTTGCCTACAGGAGTGTATAATCAATATGGTGTTGGTGGAAGTGTCCACTATGTTTTTTCTGAAAACTTATCAGCCACAGTCTTTGGACAATATTACGCTACCAATCCCTATTTCTCCATGGGCGCTTATTCACTGGTTCCAACGTCGCGTTATGGTGGGTATTTTACGGTGGAAAACCACAAGGTCGGTATGCATTTGGGAGTTCAACAGATATACGATCCATTTCAGCATCGGATGTTTATGGAGCCTATTGTGACACCAATCATCAAGATGGGCAAGATCAATGTAGAGATGCCAATGGGTCCATTGATACGAAGAACCTTGGAGCGAATGACACATAGTGGGCGTCGTCACGGCCCAATCATAATGCCAAATACTAATTTCTGAACTATGAAAGGACGTTTAAACATGTTATGGGTTTGGCTCTGCCGTATGGGTTGCAGTAGAGGTTTCGGCATTCAGTCGCCGACCGACTACGCTTTTGTACGTTATGTGATCAACGAACACTGGCCTTACTATGCCTATGACGAATTGGACAATCTTGCTCATAATGCTACAGAGCGCAAGTTAGGACGTCTGTATTTCCGACTTGCCAACTGGCGTCAACCATCGGTGATGTTGCGTGACGAGTATGAGGCATGGTGGCATGCAGGTTGTCGCAAGATGCGTCTGACCGATTATCCACAAGAAGCAATGGGCAATCGTGGTACATTTCAGTTGGCGCGTATTACGATAGAGGACGATGCCGACCTACTGTTACGTCATGCCGATGAAGAGTCGGTGCTTGTTGTGGAAGGCATTCATCGCAATACTGAACGCTGGCGCCATATCAAGGAATGTGAGCAGGTCACTATAACCTACGACCTCTATTATTGTGGCATAGTGCTTTTTGACAGTCATCGCTATAAACATCATTATCGTGTGAATTTCTAATTATAATAAATATAATAACCTTTTAAGTCTATGAAGATAACAAAAGTATATACCCGTAGAGGTGATGGTGGACAGACCTCACTTGTCGGAGGTGAACGTGTAAGTAAGTCATGTGCCCGCTTAGAGTCCTATGGCACCGTCGATGAACTATCGTCCCACTTAGGACTTTTAGCAGCTTTGTTGCCTGAAGGCGATGATAAGGCCATGATACAACGTATCCAGAACAATCTGTTTAACGTATGCACTAACTTAGCCACCAATCAAGATACCACACCGCTTTATCCCTCAGCCCATTTGCCAGAGGGCGAAACCGCATTGCTTGAGCGTCAGGTTGATGAGATTATGGCGATGTTGCCCGAACGTCAAGGCTTTGTATTGCCAGGTGGAACCCGTGAAGCAGCGCAAGCGCATGTTTGTCGCACGGTATGCCGACGTGCCGAACGTCGCATCTGCGAGTTGGCGAAAGAGGCTACTGTATCAGTCGAAGTTTCTGAATATATCAACCGATTGAGCGATTATTTGTTTGTTTTTGCAAAAAAACTCAATCATATTGCCGGTCAGAGTGAAAAAATATGGCAGAATGTTTGTAAATAAGAAAAATTATGTTACTTTTGCGGGCAAAATAAAAAACCTATAAAAAAAAAAGCAATATGTATTGGACACTTGAATTAGCATCTAAACTTGAAGATGCACCATGGCCGGCAACCAAAGATGAATTAATAGATTATGCCATCCGTTCGGGCGCACCGCTCGAAGTGTTGGAGAATCTGCAAGAGATAGAAGACGAGGGTGATGTCTATGAGAGCATCGAAGACATTTGGCCCGACTATCCTACCAAAGAAGATTTCCTTTTCAACGAGGACGAGTATTAAACACTACTGGCACCCCCTGTCAGTTTAAACTGTTACATAGCGGTATGTGAATCTTGAGAAGGTTCCCATACCGCTGTTTTTTGCGCGCGCACGCACACGCGACGTCGCAAAGATTCGGCCACTCGACCACCATTGCTTATAAGCAGTTATATCACAATGCTTTATATGGGTGGTCGAATATTTCTTGCTTACGTTTTCGACCACTCTTCGACCACATTGCCACCACTGTTGCACACATGAAACAGTCCAAGTACAATCATTGCTGTCTCTTCAAGTGCAGTCATTGGCGTTTGCCAGCACATTGTCCCATGTAGGAACAATAGTTTATATCTTGCATTTTCTTGTCGTGAGGTCAATACGCCAATACGTTCCAGAGGTCGCGTATGCGTGCTTCTGGATCCCATTTCTCTTTGAAAGTCCATAGTGCAGTGACTGCATGGAAAAGTGGTTTCTCTTCCGATTCCTCCAGATTATCGTTAAGCCATCCGCTATTTCCTCCTTCGCGCGAGCAGTTATAATAGTATGTGCGTAGTCCCCAAGGACACGGATCGAGCACCTTGTCGCTGTAAGCATAGCAGATGTTGGTGTCGAGAATCTGTTTCGACAGTCTGCAGTTGAGCAGGAAAAACTGTGAATCGTGGTGGTATCTACCGAGTATGGTAGGCGATTTAGCATCGAAATACGAGTCTTTGATAACCAGTTTCTGGTCTTTCGAACCTCGTCCGTCGTGCCAGATGATGGCGCGGCTATCGCCCAAAAAGCGGCAACGGGTGGCGTAGCACCATCCTCTGGGGCATAGGAAATCCACACCGGGACATCTCAGATACAGGTCAGCGTGGTAGTACATGCCGTCAGTCTTTGCCCACAAAGCCAGTGCATCATTACCGTCCGCCCATACATTAGAGTTGATAACGATGGTTCTGGTGGCTCTTCCGAAGATAGCCATTTGGTGTGTAGTGGTGTTTTCTATTGTTGTTCCGTAGTTGTTATATACCGTCAGTCCGCTTATCACGCAGTCGTCAGCTCCCTCTTGAAGTACTATCACACCGTTGCCAGTAGGCTTTCCGTGATATTCCGGCATTTTATTGGTTTTAGCAGTTTCAGCCAAAACGATGATTGTGCTGTCGCGGTCTTCACCTACCAGTACGATGTTGGGTCGGTCGATCACCACCTTTTGGTGGTAAGTACCCTTGCGAATCAGAATCTTATAGGGTTTGGTAGGTTGCTGTGGCGCCTTCTCAATAGCCAGTTGAATGCTGTCTCCGGGATTGACAATGGCATCAAAATCTGCCATGTTCGCCTTTGGCTTTCTAAACCACTGTAGTAGTCCCGTCTCGTTTCCACCTTTGGTTTGCAGACTGATAGCCACCTTATGTTTGGGATCGTAGCGTTCTGCCCATTTGTTGTAATCTTCATAGAGTGACGAAGGACCTTCGGTGTACCAGGCATAACCATTGCGTCGTTCGCTACCAATCTGGTAGAGATGTCTTCTGGGCACACCATCTCTGTCGCAAACAAACGGTTCACCATATTCCAAATCATAGAAGCGAGCCCATATAGGACGTGCATTCTTGTCAGCCACCAGTTGTGTGTCGCGGTAGGGCGATCCCCATTTTCCGATGTGCGCCACCCTCATTCCCGTCAGTTTGTGGTCGTCAAACCATTTCATAGCGCCGTGGATAGCCGTCTTGACCTCGTCACTTGGATGATCCAGGCTCATCAGCAGACGCACCAGTCCGGCACTCTCCGAACTGCAGAACGAAGCCAACTCGAAGGCTCTTGCTTTTGCAGGCTCCAGCGTTTCCCTATCGTGTTGCTGACACCACACCGTAGGTTTACCGTCGCGTCTTATTTGTGTAGCGAGAATACAATCGATACCTTTGTCGAAAGCCACTTTCATTTTCTTGCGCATCTCCTTTGTGATGAGTTTTCCTTGATAGGGCTCCTGCTGTTCCACCATGTCTTTCAGCATCAACATGGTGTGTTCCATGGCATGGTCGTTATAGGTGATATGAATCTGATAGTCGCGCATTACAGGCCAAAACTGCGGCCATCCGCCGTTGGGATACTGCCCGCTGAGCAGATAATTCACCCCTTTGCAGAACGCATCTTTATATCGTTCATCCTTCGTTTGTTGGTAGAGTCGTGCCAAGAAAATCATTTGTGTGGTCGTGGCATCATTGTCGGTAGTAGAGTCGTTGCGTCTTGATTTCTCCGCCATCACCTGTTCGCGTTCCTTGTCTGTCATGCGTTTCACCATGTCAATGTTCTTAGGCCATCCGCCTGTCACACGTTGGTAGAGTAGGAGTTGGTCGCCTATACGTCGTGCCTCCTCAGTGCGGAAGAACTGCGGATCAGTTTCCCTCAATACCTGTTTGTAGCCTTTTTGTGCTGTTGCTGCCATGACAAAAGCAAAACATAGTAGGATCATCATCTCGATGCGCTTATTGCGCAGATTGATTTTAGTAGTAGTTGTTATTCCCATACAATTTAGTAGTTTGTTTTTCTAATATAGTAATTGTGCCTACAAAGGTAGTGCAAACCTCTGAAATACAAAAGAAAAACACTTTTTTCTTTTGTATTTCAGAGGTGCCGCCTACCTGTGTCCTCATGTTCTCTTACGATTTTCTGTATCGTTACACAATATATCGTTAGAAAAGTCGTTATATTCTATGTGAAACGTTTACCGCTGATATGGATATTCTTGTTGGCATCACTGCGAGTGTTGGCACAGCAGGATGTGTCTTTTGCACATTATTGGGCAATGGAACCATCATTCAATCCTGCCGCCGTTGGCAAGGAGTCCAAGATCAATATAACGGGAGCCTATCAGTTGAGCATGGCAGGCTATGAACAGCATCCGCGTACGATGAATCTGGCAGCCGACATGCCTTTCCGACTGCTCAATATGACCCATGGCGTGGGCATACAGTTGTTGAACGATGAGATAGGACTCTTCACCCATAAGCGCATGGCGTTGCAGTATGCGTTGCAGTGCCGCTTGTTTGGAGGTCATCTGCGCTTCGGTTTGCAGGCAGGAGTATTGAGCGAGGGTTTCAAAGGCTCCGAACTTGATGCAGAAAACAGTAGCGATCCCGCGCTACCCACCGCCGATGTCAATGGTACAGCCTTCGATTTCAGTGGCGGACTCTATTATCTTCACCGCAACTGGTATGCCGGTGTCTCTGTTTTACACGCCACAGCCCCAGCGGTAGAGATGGGTAATCGCAGCTTGTTACAGGTCGATCGCATCTATTATCTCACTGCAGGCTACACTTTCCGATTGCGCAATCCCCATCTGGCGATATTGCCCAGCGTGCTTGCCTATACCGATGGCACCTCGCAGCGAGCTGATTTCACCGCCCGTTTGCGTTATACCAACGATGAAAAGATGCTCTATGGGGGAGTGGGCTATAGTCCCACCAACTCGGTAACAGCCATGATTGGCGGAAATTTCCACGGCGTACACATTGGTTACAGCTATGAGATGTACACCACAGGAACAGGCATTGGCAATGGCAGCCACGAACTCTTCGTGGGCTATCAAACCAATATTGACATCGGACCGCGCCGCCGTAACCGCCATCAGAGTGTGCGCATCCTGTAACAGACAATAGACATATAACAACAGACCATAATAGACAAAAAACGATATGAATACACTACGACACATACCACACGTCAGACACACCATCCGCTGGTATCATCCCGCGTTGCTTCTACTCTTCGCAATGCTCGCTGCCAGTTGTCTTGGATCCAAAATCAGTTCGTCTCAAGGTGGCGAAGTGACTGGCCATAGTGGTCGCACCTTTGCCGAACCGACCCCTTACGGCATGACCCTTGTGAAGCGAGGCCATGTCAAAATGGGTATTGAGCAACAAGATTCGCTATGGGGCAGACGCACACCAGTGCGCGACATCTCGGTGGAGAGTTTCTGGATGGACGAGCGCGAGGTGACCAATTCCATGTATCGCCAGTTTGTCAGCTACGTCCGCGACTCTATTATCCGCGAGCGTTTAGCCGATCCAAACTATGGTGGCGATGAGACCTATAAGATAGAAGAAGACCGTTACGGCAATCCCGTCACTCCCCATCTCAATTGGAAAAAACCGTTGCCACGTCGTCCTAACGAGGACGAACAGCGTGCTTTCGAAAGCCTATACACCACCAATCCAGTGACGGGTGAGAAACTTATCGATTGGCGCCAACTCAATTATCGGTATGAAATATACGACTATGCCGAGGCAGCCAAGCGCAAATACCGCACCAATCCGCAAGAACGCGTGTTGAATACCGATTATCGTCCCAATCCCAATGAGCGCATCTGGATATCCAAAGATACGGCATATATCGACGATGAAGGTCGCATCGTGCGAGAAACCATCAACCGCGAATACACCGGTCCGTGGGATTTCCTCAATACCTATATTGTCAATGTCTATCCCGACACCACCTGTTGGGTCAACGATTTCCCCAATGCCGCCAATGAGAACTATATGCGGTTCTACTATTCGAGTGCCGCCTATAATGACTATCCTGTAGTTGGTGTCACTTGGGAACAGGCCAATGCCTTCTGTGCCTGGCGCACTGCCCATCTGTTGCGTGGTCTTGGCGAGGCAGCACGCTATGTGCAGCGCTATCGTCTGCCTACCGAAGCCGAGTGGGAATATGCAGCACGTGGTAAAAACCAGAATGAATTTCCATGGGACAATAAGGAAATGGCATCCGGTAACGGGTGCTATTATGCCAACTTCAAGCCCGACAACGGTAATTACACCAAAGACGGTAACCTCATTACCAGTCGGACAGGCATCTATAATGCCAATTCCAACGGACTTTACGATATGGCAGGCAACGTAGCCGAATGGACCAGCACCATCTATACCGAGGCAGGTGTTGAACAAATGAACGATATCAACCCCGACCTTCGCTACAATGCAGCACCCGAAGATCCCTACCGCATGAAGAAAAAGACCGTGAAAGGTGGATCTTGGAAAGACCCCGAATCGATGGTCCGTTCCGCCTGGCGCACCTTTGAGTATCAGAATCAGCCACGCAGTTACATCGGTTTCCGCTGTGTGCGCAGTATGGCTAATACCAATAGCGGTAAAGTGAAAAACAAAAAATAAGCATATTCACCCTCAAAAACGAAACACCATGACAGAATATAGCAAGTTGAATATCATCTATAAACTACAGAAATGGATGGACAGCGTAGCCGGTCAAACCTTTCTGAACTATGCCTACAGTTGGGGTGCAGCCATAGTCATTTTAGGCACACTCTTTAAGTTGACCCACCTTCCCTATGCCAATATCTTTCTCTATTTAGGTATGGGAACCGAGGTCTTCGTATTTTTCCTGTCGGCTTTCGACCGTCCGTTCGACAAGACAGCCGATGGCATGGAACTGAAAACTCATAGCGATATGGCGGTTAACGAACCATCTTCTGTCTCCGCAACCACTGTGCCTTCATTGTCTGGCACCGCTTCGTCTTCTCCGTCTGGCGTCGCTTCGTCTTCCCCGTCGGGCAGCGTTTCTTCGTCTGGATTTATCTCTGTTTCGGGTGATATCAACATTCCACAATGGCATGCGCCACAGATTCCAGAAGGTCTCGACGAGCAGATAGCCGGTTATACCGCCGAGTTGGAGAATCTCAACCGCACGTTGACCAGCATCAGCCGCGTCTATGAAATGCAGCTCAAGAGTGCCAGTACGCAGATCGGAACAATAGACAGTATCAACGAACAGACGCGCCACATGGCCACTCAGATAGCCGAACTCAACCGCATCTATGCCCGCATGATCGAGGCCATGTCCGTTCAAAACAAGATGCAATAGCCCATTCAAATCCCAATAATTCCGTATTATGGCAATCAAGAAACGTCCATTATCGCCCCGTCAGAAGATGATCAATCTGATGTATGTCATCCTCATGGCGATGCTGGCGCTTAATGTATCGACCGAAGTGCTTGAAGGTTTTTCGGTAGTAGAAGATAGTTTGCGCCGCACAGCGCAGACCGCTACCGATGAAAACCGCACACTTTATGCCGATTTTGAAGCACAGATGAAGCGCAATCCGCAGAAGGTTCGCCAGTGGTTTGAGTGTGCACAGCAGGTACGCCAAATGAGTGATTCGCTCTATCTGTTGGCTGATGAGTTGAAACAAGCCATTGTCTGCGAGGCCGATGGTCCCGACGGCGATGTGCTAAACATCCGCAAGAAGGAAGACCTCGACGCAGCTTCAACGGTGATGCTCACTGTGGGTAGGGGTCGTGGCGAAGCCCTTCGCCAGGCGATAGTGCGCTATCGCGAGTATATACTGACGCTTCTTCCCGACAGTGCCCAGCAGCGCATGGTGGCTCAAAGCCTATCCACCGAACCCTCTGCCGAGGCTCGTGCCGTAGGCAAAAACTGGCAGGAATATATGTTCGACCACATGCCTGTGTCTGCTGCCGTCACTATGCTGACCAAATTGCAAAACGATGTGCGCCATGCCGAAGGTGAGGTTTTACACCGTCTGATGGCCAATGTCGATATGAAAGACCTGCGTGTGAATAGCGTCAGTGCATTGGTCATTCCCGAATCACAAACTGTAGTGCGAGGCGAACGCTTTTCTGCCCGCATCGTGATGGCAGCAGTAGATACCACTCAGAATCCTCAGATTTTCATCGGCGGTCGTCCCGTTCAGTTGCCCGGTGGCCGTTATGAGGCACTCACCACCCGTGCTGGCGACTTCACCCTATCGGGTTTTATCCAGATGCCCAACGGTCGTGGCGATATGGTGCGCCGTGAGTTTAGTCAAAAATACACGGTGGTAGAACCCTCCGCCACCGTTTCCGCCTCGTTGATGAATGTACTTTATGCCGGTTACAACAATCCGTTGAGCATCTCCGTGCCGGGTGTTCCCGTCACCAAGATACAGGCATCGATGACAGGCGGCACCTTGCAGCCCGTCGGTCCGGGTCGCTATATTGCCCGGCCCACTACTCCTGGCAGTGAAGTGGCTATCACCGTCACCTCCACCAACAGTGGTCGTGCGCAACAGATGGGGCGCTTCGCCTTCCGTGTGCGTCGTTTGCCCGACCCCACACCTTATATTAATATAGCTGCCGAAGGTGGTGGCAGAAGTCGTTACCATGGTGGTGCGCTGTCGAAAGCCCAACTCGTAGGCACCGACGGTATAGGCGCAGCCATCGACGATGGTATTCTCGATGTGCCCTTCCGTGTACAGAGTTTCGAAACCGTCTTCTTCGACAATATGGGTAATGCCGTTCCTGTGGCAAGCCAAGGCGCACATTTCTCTGCTCGCCAGAAGGATGTGATACGCCGTTTGCAGCGCAACCGTCGCTTCTATGTATCGCGTGTGACCGCCGTAGGTCCCGATGGAATCGCCCGAAAATTGAATACTTCGATGGAAATCATCGTGAAATAATACATCAATAAACTACCTCCACGACTATGAAGAGAATCCTCCTGATAACCGCTCTCGCCACGGTGTTGACGATTACCGCCACCACTTCAGTGGCACAACCCAAGGCGCGTCGCCAGCAAACCACAGCCACTCCGCAGCAACAAGGCATCAGTCAACGCGCCCGTCTGATGTATCCCACATCGCTCGATATGCCTGAAGATGTGGTGTGGCGTCGTGACCTTTATCGCGAAATCCACCTCGACACCGATGCCAACTCCGGTCTGTATTACCCCGTGGAACCCATCGACCGCCAGTTGAACCTCTTTACCTATATCTTCAAATTGGCACTCAACGGTTATATTCCCATTTACGAATACCGATTAGATGGGCAGGAATCGTTCAGCGACTCCTCGCGTGTGGCTATCAAAACCGTGCTCGACGACCAGCAGATCTATTATGAAAAGAAAAACAATCGCTTGCATGTGGATAATAGCGACATTCCTTCTGCCGATGTCAAACTCTACTATCTGAAGGAAAGTGCCTACTACGACCAGACCAATGCACAGTTTCGTCGCAAGGTCATCGCCCTCTGTCCTGTCATTGTGCTCGACGACGAGTTTGGCGGAATGCCATCCAAGCGTCCTTTGTTCTGGGTGCGTTATGCCGATTTGGAACCCTTCCTCAACCGCCAGACGGTAACAGCATCGTCGGTGAACGATGCTGCCACCATGACGCTCGAAGACTATTTCACCCTCCATTGCTATCAGGGACCCATCTATAAGACTGGTCAGCGACAGGGAAAACGCATGCCGCAGTTTGGCGACACAGCCGATGCCGACCAGCAACAGCAGGCAGCTTTGCGTCAGGCGAAACAGATAGACGAGGAATTGGCAGCCTTCGAACGCCGCGTGTTTGGTCATACGCCACAGCGCGACTCTATAGAAGCAGCCAACAAGAAAGCATTGGAACAGGGTGAAACCGTAAAAAGCAAGAAGTCAAAAACCGTAAGAAGTCGCCGCGTGCGCACGGTGAAAAGCAAGGCAGCACCCCGCAGTTCCTCCTCGTCGGCAGGTTCGCGCCAACCCCGTGTGACGGTACGTCGCCAGCGTCATTGACCCACATGATGCAGCAAAAATGATGAAAAACCGACAAAAATATTGTCTTTCTCAGATATAATGCGTATCTTTGTTGCGCAATTCATAAATTAAAGTAGATATGAAAAAGTTGTTTACCTTGATTGCTCTCGCCTGCATGGCATGGGCAATGCCTGCACAGGCACAGGTTGATTTCGGTGTGAAAGCAGGTCTCAACCTTACCAATTTTTCGATTAACGACAGTAAAGTTCTTGCCGCAGAAAACAAGACTGGCTTCTTTGCCGGTGTTACTGCCAAGGTAACCCTGCCGGTTGTAGGTCTCGGTGTTGATGGATCTGTGCTCTACGACCAGCGTGAAGCTAAGTTGAAAGGAACGGGCACAACCCTGAAACAGCAGTCAATCCAGATTCCTGTCAACCTGCGTTATGGCGTTGGACTTGGTGATATTGCCAATATCTTCGCTTATGCCGGACCTCAGTTTGGTTTCAACATCGGTGGAAAGAACGATTCATTCGATGAAAGACTTGATAACGTCAACAACTGGCGCTTTAAGGACAGCAACCTCAGTGGTAATGTCGGAGTAGGTGTTACCCTGTTGAAACACCTGCAAGCCTCAGTCAACTATAACTTTGCCATCGGTAAAACCGGTGATTTTGATTCTGTAGGTGATGCTATCGACAGTATGGACAAGAAAACTGTCAAAGCCAAAGCCAATGCTTGGCAGGTATCGCTGGCATACTTCTTCTAAGCAAACTGCAACAACCAAAATAGTTCGGGCGGTCCTTCGAGACCGCCTTTTTCTGTTTCTGATCCCATCCATGAACCACTCTACGAGACAGCTTCTTGTGGCCAGCCGACATCGTGGAAGAACTGTCCGAAACAACCACTCGCTTGCTCTGCCTCCAACATTTTTCTCTTTTCTATCTATCATTTCCGGTCGGGGAGTATATGCGTTTGCGTTTTTTTCATTATCTTTGACCCAAGGTCTTAGGTAGGCTGCACCTCGGGAATGAAAAGAAAAACTCGTTTTCCTTTTGCATTTCGCTCGGTTTGCACTACCTTTGCAGAGATGATGACCTATGCCGATATCATTCTGCCCGTGCCTTTGCACGCCACATTCACCTACTCCGTGCCCGAAGGCATGTGTGTAGGCGAGGGAATGCGTGTGCTCGTTTCGTTCGGTCGCAATAAGAAATATGTGGGCATAGTCGATCGTTTACATCACGACAAGCCCGAACACTACGAGGTGAAACCGTTGCTTCAGGTGATGGATCCTATCCCCATCGTCAATCCGTCGCAGTTGAAGCTGTGGCACTGGATAGCCGATTACTATCTGTCGCCCATCGGCGATGTGTATAAGGCAGCCATGCCTGCCGGCTTGAAAGCCGAGGAAGGCTATAAACCCAAGACCGAAACCTATATTCGACTTACGCCAGCCTACCGCAACGAGGCTTCTATCCATGTGGCCATCAATATGCTGACGCGTGCACAGAAGCAGTTGGAGGCCTTCAATACCTATCTATTTCTCTCCCATTGGGATGAGGTAGCCCAGTCAACGCCTATTGCAGAGGTGACGCGCGAAGAACTTATGAACAGCAGTCATGCCACTTCAGCCATCATCAGCCAGTTGGAAAAACGAGGCATGCTTGAGACCTACGAGGTGGAAGTGGGGCGCTTAAACCATGGCGGTGACTATCATCCCGAACTCATCCCGCCGCTATCCGAAGCGCAGACCACTGCCTATAACAGTCTTTTGATGCAGATGATGGGCCATCCCGTCACGTTGCTACATGGTGTGACAGGTAGTGGCAAGACCGAAATCTATATTCACCTCATCCGCCGAGCCCTCGAACACAAGCAACAGGTGTTATATCTCTTGCCCGAAATAGCATTGACGGTGCAGATGATGCAACGCCTGCAACGCGTGTTTGGTGACCGCCTGGGCATCTACCACTCCAAATATTCGGATGCTGAGCGCGTGGAAATCTGGCAGAAGCAACTCTCATCACATCCCTACGACATCATTCTCGGTGCTCGCTCGGCAGTGCTCTTACCCTTTCAGAAACTGGGTTTGGTCATTGTCGATGAGGAACATGAAAACTCTTACAAGCAGCAAGACCCTGCTCCCCGATACCATGCTCGATCGGCAGCCATCGTCTTGGCACACATGACCAGTGCCAAAACCGTGTTGGGCACCGCCACTCCATCCATGGAAACCTACTACAATACGCAGACCGGCAAGTATGGGCTTGTTTCGCTGACTCAACGTTTTCAGGGCATGCAACTGCCGCGTATCGAAGTGGTCGATGTAGCACGGCTGCAACATCGCAAGGAGATGAAAGGGCCGTTCTCGCCACTTTTGCTCACCAGCATGCGTGAAGCGCTGCAACAAGGAGAGCAGGTCATACTCTTTCAAAATCGCCGTGGCTTCGCGCCGATGGTGGAGTGTCATCAGTGCGGATGGGTGCCGAGGTGTCAGCATTGTGATGTTTCGCTCACGTTGCATCGCCAAACCAACCAGCTGACCTGTCACTATTGTGGCTATACGTATCAGATACCTGATAGATGTCCGTGTTGTGAGTCGAAAGATCTGCGTTCGCGTGGTTTCGGAACCGAGAAGATAGAAGAGCAGATACGCGACCTTTTCCCCGAAGCACGCATTGCACGCATGGATCTTGATACCACCCGAACGCGCAATGCCTACGAGCGTATCATCAGCGATTTCGGTGCCGGGCGCACCAACATCCTTATCGGTACGCAGATGGTGACCAAGGGACTCGACTTCGACAAGGTGAGCGTGGTGGGCATATTAAATGCCGATTCCATGCTCAACTATCCCGATTTCCGTGCTTACGAACAAGCCTTTATGATGATGTCGCAAGTGGCTGGACGTGCAGGCAGAAAAGGTCATCAGGGGCTGGTCATACTACAAACGAAGAATACCGAAGTGCCTGTCATCGGACAAGTGGTGGCCCATAACTACACAGCGCTCTACCATGACCTTGTGGAAGAGCGCCAGCTCTTCCGCTATCCGCCGTTCACTCATCTGGTCTATGTATTTCTGAAGCATCGCTACGATGCCACGGTAGAGACTGCCGCTATAGAGATGGGGTCGCGGTTGCGTCAGTTGTTTGGCGCCAGAGTGCTTGGTCCCGATAAACCCGCAGTGGCAAAAGTGAAGTCGCAGAATATCCGCAAACTCGTTTTGAAACTCGAACTGGGTATTGATCTGCCTCGTGTGCGCCAATGTTTGTTGCAGGTGCAACAGCAAATGATGGGCGACAAGCGCTATTCATCGCTTGTCATCTACTACGATGTCGATCCGCAATAGGATGTAAAGATCGTTGTTGCACTTTCCAAACCATGATTTCAACCGTCAGAAACCTATGGCAATGCCGTCCTCAAATTTGGTTTATGCCACGCAAAAACCATTCATTTTGCAATGCTTTCGATGTTACAGTAATTCCCTGATAATAAGCTGTTTGAAGCCTGTGTAACTTACATAGCTCTGCAAATTCATTGAGTTTGCAGACCAAATTCATTGAGTTTGCTCAGCAATTTCATTGAATTTGCTGACCAATTTCAATTGAATTGCTGAGGAAAACAAATTGAATTGCTGAGGAAAACAAATTGAATTGCTGAGGAAAACAAATTGATTTGCTGAGGGAAGTATGTTGGGTAGGGATGTGATGTAACGAAAAAAACAAAGCCGTGGAGAAGATTCTCCGCGGCTTTGTTGCGTAAGTATGACAGTCGCGAACGACTTGCTTGTTATGAATGGTATTAGAAATCGATGTCGAGACCCAGCGCAAACACATTGTTGTTGCGGGTGAAATCGCTGCTGTAGCTGAGGCTCTTGTCAGCGGTGAGCTGCATTTTCTCCTCCACCTTCTTATGCTGATAGAAGGTGTGGAAGTAAGCCACGTTGAGATGCATCTTGTCGGTGAGGTGAACCACAGCACCGCCAGCTACTGAGTTGGAACTAACTACGAATGAACGGTCCTCCATATATTCGTCGGAAATGCCGTAGTTGGTGTTCTGCCATCCAGCACTTACGGTGAGTTTCTTGCATACATCATATTCTGCACCGGCATTCCATTCGAGTGTTCCGCGCTTCAACAGTTTCTGACGGTCGTTGTATGAAGTGGCGTGTTTATCGTCAAACCAGTGGAAACCTACGTTGATGCGGAGTGCATCGATGGGTTTGTAGCCAGCACCGATAGTCAGATAGGCAGGAATATCACCGGCAATTTTCTTGCCATCCTCATATTCTCCGATGGCTGCATCCAGTTTCTGGTCGAACTGTGATTTAAGCTGACCCATGGCAGCGGTAACGTGTTCGTTGCCAAGGATAGCGTCAGCAGCAGCTTCGGGAACACCAGCCTGGATATAAGCAGTTCTCAGATTGTCTGCCAAGTTACCGATACTTGGGGCATAGTTGACAGCCTTGTTCTTCAAGCGCATACGAGTCTTGAACTCATACTTTGCAGCGAAGTTCCACTTGCCGGTTTTGTAATCCACAGCAAGGATAGGGGTGAAGCCCAGTCCGCTCTGGTCACAGCTCAGTTCGATATTGGCTGCGTTGGGCTTTGAAGGGTCGAGCACCTGGTAGAGTGGCATTGCGCCAACCTTGATGTCGCGCACATAGCCATAATAGTTACAGGTGGCATATACGCCGCGCACACCGGCAAAGGCGCTGAAGTTGTCGCTTACACGGTATGCAGCACCTACAGAGAGACCGAAGTAATACTGGCGACCGTGCATATAGCTGTCGTAGCTGTATTTGCCATCGGTTCCGAAAGCAGCGTCAGAACTGAAAAAACGGCTGGGAATGGGCAGACCCATGGCTTGTCCTACAGCAGCACCCACCTGGTCGATACCGCCTGCCAACTGGCAAGCACCCATGGCTGTCTCGGCTACAATCTTCTCAAACGAACCCAGTCCGTTGTCGAAAGTACATTTACCGCCGCCACCAGTCAGTGCAAAGTTGGCTTGCAACGACCAACGGTTCTTGTTGTAAGCATACTGAAATGATGGGATGACTGGAGCTAAAGCCTTACCTTTGAAAGTGCGTGGGGTAATGGCATTGTTCACATTATTAGTGAAAAGCATATAATCGTTCTCAATGTGACGGGTCTGATAAGCCAACTGCCAGTTGATGGCGAGGTGGTGTCCGTCGGCCATGAATGCCACGCCGGCAGGATTGTAATATACTCCGTCGATACCGATGGATGCCTCACGGCTCATCATTCGGTTATAGGCAGCGTGCTGGTTGGTATTGGTCAGCAGACCTCCAGCATACGCACAAATAGTTGTCATCATGAAAACAACATAGGTAATAAAACTCTTTTTCATTCCTTTGAATTAAACAAAATTATCTTAAAATTGGCTGCAAAGGTAGTTGTATTGTTCTGATTTTCCGTAAATGTCACAAGGATATTAAGGTTTGTTAACTAAAATTTGTACTAAACATGCACAAAAAGACGCGTTTGTGCAGTATTTTCTTGCACAAACACGCCCTTGGGTGTGCAATATTTCGGGTGCGTTTATTCCTTTTTCGCCTCTTTCTTTTCCGTAGGATAGTTGATACGGGTATGATATACCGTCTTTAGCTTTTCGATGAGTATGGTTTTAGCATACTGTATATCTCTGAAGGTGATAGGACATTCGCGGAAGTATCCTTCGCTCATTTGCGAGTCGATAATGCGGTTCACCAAGTCGCGAATGTTTTGTTCGGTATAGTCGGAGAGCGACCGTGAAGCCGCCTCTACCGAGTCAGCCATCATCAATATGGCTTGTTCGCGAGTGAAGGGATTGGGACCGGGATAGGTGAAGAGCAGGTCGTCAACATCCTCGTTGGGGTGTTCGTTCTTGTATCTGATGTAGAAGAACTTGGCTTTTCCCTGTCCGTGGTGGGTCGATATGAAGTCGCGAATGGGTTTAGGCAGGTTGTAGCGGTCTGCCATTTTCTGTCCTTCGGTTACGTGGCTGATGATAATCTGTGCGCTCTTGATGTCGTCGATCATGTCGTGGGGATCCACACCCGTCTGGTTTTCGGTAAAATAGATAGGGTTCGACAACTTACCTATGTCATGATATAGCGCGCCCGTGCGCACGAGTGTGGCGTTGGCGCCTATCTTGTTGGCAATCTCTCCAGCAAGGTTTGCCACTTGGATAGAGTGGTTAAAGGTGCCGGGAGCTATCTCACTCATGCGGCGCAAGAGGTCGTTGTTGCTATTGGAGAGTTCGATCAGGGTGATGTCGCTGGTGAATCCGAAGAGTTTCTCTACCAGATAGAGTAGCGGATAAGCGAAGAGCAGGGTCACACCGTTTACCATCAGATAGTTGTACGAACTATAGTCTATCTGTGTCAGCGAACTGTTGCGCATCCAGTCGAATGCCAGATTGGTAATCATGGCGGCAGCGGTGGCAATGATGGCTGTCTTGAAAAGCTGGGAACGCTGTGTCATTTCGCGAAGCGAACAGATGGCAGTAAGACCGGCAACCGACTCTACCACGATAAATTCGAAGGGGTGGGCGAGCATGATGGCACAGATGAGTACCATGGTTATGTGTGCCATAAATGCCGTTCGCGAGTCGAGGAACACACGGATAAAGATGGGCACCATGGCATACGGCAACAGATAGACGTGGATGAACGTGTTGCGTACAAAGATTGCTGTGAGCAGACAGAACACCACCGTCAATACGTAGAGCATGGCTATGCTACGCGGTTTCTCCAGATAGTCGCGCCGGAAAAGAAAGATATAGACCGTAAAGGTGATCATGAAGATAGCCACATACATGATCTGTCCGAGCAGTACCAACTGGTTTTGCGTGCTGTCTTGCTGCAACCGCTCGTTTTCTTTCATATACGATTCAATGATGCGGTAGGTCTTGTCGGTCACGATTTCGCCTCGGCCAATCACCTTCTGTCCCTTCTGCACCACACCGCTTGCCAGTGCAATGCTGGAGAGAATGTCGCTCTTGCTTGCTTCGCTGCGCTCGCGGTCAAAGTAAAGATTGTTGGTGATATAGTCGTTGAGGTCGCATTTCTGTAGGATGGGGCGCTGCAGGGCAAGGGGTTCTTCGCGGAAAAGCTGCTCATAGGCGGTCTTGGTGGAATAGACGCTTGCCACAGGAATACTTCCTGCCACCTTGCCGCTTACCACGCGAATCATGGCGGCAGTATCTGCGCGCAGTTCTGAATAATCGGCTGAAGGCATGATGCCCTGCTGGTATAGCTCGTGAAGGCACTTGACTATCATGTTGACATACTCAGGACCAAGGCCTGGAATACCGTCGGCAAAATCGGTGCGGAACTTGCGTATCATGCGATTCTCCGTCTCCTTGTCGTATTTGTAGTAGGGCTCATAGTCCTTCATCAAGCTGTCTTTCTCGGCATTGATGGCGGCTTCCGACTTATAAACGGGGAAATCGAAGGGGGCGGTGAAGTCGGCATATTTCCATGGTTTGCCCTGTTCGGCAAAGAAATAGTTGCGGCTGTCGCGGGGAATGGCCCACACAATCAACAGCACGGAAACGGTGATGAGGGCTGCGCTAATCATTAAGCTGCGCCAATAGTTATTTTCTTTCACGGGCAGAATAATTTTCGTTATTGATAATGAAGCTGTCTTCCGACTTTTTGGCAAAGTTACGATAAAAAACGGAAAGTATGTGGTTTTCAAGCAAAAAAACATGAATATATGAAAAAAAATGTGTACTTTTGCAAAGTATTAATCCGTTTCTAAGATTATTTGTAAGATGACAGAAAGAAAAGTAAGGGTGCGTTTTGCTCCGAGTCCTACTGGCGCGCTTCATATCGGAGGTGTGCGAACTGCATTGTATAATTATCTTTTTGCCCGTCAGCATGGCGGACAATTGGTGTTTCGTATAGAGGATACCGATTCCAACCGCTTCGTGCCTGGTGCCGAAGAGTATATCATAGAATCGTTTAAGTGGCTGGGTATCCAGTTTGACGAGGGTGTTTCCTTCGGTGGCGATAAGGGACCTTACCGTCAGAGCGAGCGTCGCGATATCTACAAGAAATATGTGAAGCAACTGCTCGATGGAGGCTGTGCCTATATTGCCTTCGATACTCCACAGGAGTTGGAAGCCAAGCGCGCAGAGATACAAAACTTCCAGTACGATTGCCACACCCGTCAGCAGATGCGCAACTCGCTGACCATGTCTGCCGAAGAAGTGCAGGCACTGATTGCTGAAGGCAAGCAGTATGTTGTGCGTTTCAAGGTAGAACCCGGTCAGGAGATATTGGTCAACGATATGATTCGTGGCGAAGTACACGTCAAGAGCGATATCGTAGATGATAAAGTGCTCTATAAGAGTGCCGACGAACTGCCCACTTATCACCTCGCCAACATAGTGGATGACCATCTGATGGAAATCTCTCACGTGATTCGTGGTGAGGAATGGTTGCCCAGTGCACCGCTCCACGTCATGCTCTATCGCGCCTTTGGATGGGAAGATACTATGCCACGCTTTGCCCATCTGCCGTTGTTGCTCAAACCAGACGGTAAGGGTAAGCTCTCTAAGCGCGATGGCGACCGCCTCGGTTTCCCTGTGTTCCCCCTCGAATGGCACGATCCTAAGACTGGCGAAGTATCATCGGGATACCGCGAGAGTGGCTATTTTCCAGAGGCTGTTATCAATTTCTTGGCACTGTTGGGATGGAATCCCGGTACCGAACAGGAGATGTTCACACTCGACGAACTCGTCAAACTGTTTGATATCACTAAGTGTTCGAAGGCTGGCGCACGCTTCGCTTACGAGAAAGGAATATGGTTCAACCACGAATATATCCTTAAGAAGAGCAACGAGGAAATTGCCTCACTCTTCGAACCCATTTGTCGTGAACATGGAGTCAGCGATTCATCGGAGCGCATTCTGCAGGTGGTGACGATGATGAAAGACCGCGTCTCGTTTGTTAAGGAACTGTGGCCCCTCTGCTCGTTCTTCTTCGAAGCACCCACAGCCTACGATGAGAAAACAGCTAAGAAACGTTGGAAAGCCGATTCGGCACAGCAGCTTACCGAACTGATTGATGTGCTGGAGGGTATCGACGACTTCTCATTGGAGAATCAGGAAAAGATTGTACACGAGTGGATAGAGCAAAAAGAATATAAACTCGGCAATATCATGAATGCCTGGCGACTCACTCTCGTCGGCGAAGGCAAGGGTCCTGGTATGTTCGACATATCGGCATTCCTCGGCAAGGAAGAGACCATTGCCCGTATGAAAAAGGCAATTGAAGTGTTGGGCTAATCACTTGGCGCGCTATTTATGTATAATATCGTCATTTATATCTATCTCATTGGTGTGGTCATAGCCTCGCTTTTCAGTAAAAAGGTGAGGAATATGTGGCGTGGAGAACGTCGGGCCATTGGCATCATCAAGGAGAAAATGGATCCTAACGCGCAGTATGTATGGTTTCATGCTGCATCGCTGGGTGAGTTTGAACAGGGGCGTCCGCTCATGGAACAGCTGAAGCGTGAACATCCGGAATATAAGATTCTGCTGACGTTCTTCTCGCCTTCGGGCTATGAGGTGCGCAAAAACTATGAAGGCGCAGATATCATTACCTATCTGCCCCTTGACACGATCATGAATGCACGCCGTTTCCTGCGTACCATACGTCCGGTCATGGCATTCTTCATCAAGTATGAGTTTTGGTACAACTACCTGCACATCCTCAAATACAGAAAGGTGCCGGTATATAGTGTGTCGAGCATCTTCAGACCGGAACAGGTGTTCTTCAAGTGGTATGGACGTAGCTACGGACGCGTACTGCACTGCTTTACCCACTTCTTCGTGCAGAACGAGATCAGCCGACAACTGTTGGCAAAGATTGGCATCAACGAGGTGACCGTGGTTGGCGATACCCGTTTTGACCGCGTGCTGCAAATCAAAGAGGCTGCCAAGCAGTTGCCTGTGGTGGAAGCATTTACTGACGGACACCGCACATTTGTGGCTGGTTCGAGCTGGCAACCCGATGAAGATATCTTCATCCCATGGTTTAATGCACATAAAGACTGGAAACTCATCATTGCTCCACATGTCATCGGGGAGGATCATCTGCAACAGATTTTATCGAAAATAGAAGGTAAGGCGGTGCGCTACACACAGGCTTCGGCTGAAGAGGTGCGCGATGCACAGGTGCTTATCATCGACTGTTTCGGTTTGCTCAGCAGCATCTATCACTACGGTGAAGTGGCGTATGTGGGTGGAGGATTCGGTGTGGGTATCCATAACCTGCCTGAGGCTGCGGTATGGGGAGTGCCCGTGATCTTCGGACCCAACAACCAGCGATTCCAGGAAGCGCAGCAGCTCAAGGCGTGCGGCGGTGGACTGGAAATCAACGGTGCTGCCGATTTCCAGCGTATCATGGATCGCTTTGATGCCAACCCACAGCAGGTGGAGGCTGACGGAAAGAAGGCTGGCGACTATGTGAAAGGTAAGGCTGGCGCCACAGACAAGGTGCTGCACAGTGTAGGACTCTAATCATTGACTATCTTATGGCTTTAATCAAGACGATAAAAGGACTCGCACCCAAATGGGGACGCGACTGCTATTTTAGTGAAAATGCCACCATCGTGGGCGAAGTGACCATGGGCGACGAGTGTTCTATATGGTTTAATGCGGTGGTAAGGGGCGATGTGGCTCCTATTACCATCGGCGACCGCACCAATGTGCAAGATGGTTCCTGTATTCATGTGACCCACGATACGGGTCCGACAGTGATCGGCAGCGATGTAACCATCGGTCATAACGTCACCGTTCATGCCTGCACCATCCACGACGGAGCACTCATTGGTATGGGATCAACACTGCTCGACGGATGTGAAGTGGGCGAGGGAGCTATCGTGGCTGCCGGTGCATTGGTGCTCCAAAACACGAAGATAGGACCTCACGAGATATGGGGTGGAGTGCCTGCCAAATATCTTAAACCTACGCGTCCGGGACAGACTGATAATGCCAAGCACTATGTGGAATACTCCAAATGGTATAAGGAGGAAAATCCAGATTGCCATTTCGGCAAACAAACAGAATGATCATGAACATCGGAAAGACGCTGCTGACGGTATTTGCCATGATGGTTGTCATGGCGAAAGTACAAGCCCAGCCCGCTCCCTACGAATGGACTTCGCCAAGCAGCAATGCCTCGCAGTCGATGCCGTGTGGCGGAGGTGATGTGGGCATGAACGTCTGGGTGGAACAGGGTGATGTGCTCTTCTACCTCTCGCGCAGCGGCTGTTTCGATGAAAACAATAGTTTGCTGAAGCTCGGACGCTTCCGCATTCATCTCTCGCGACCATTCAATACTACTGCCTTCCGCCAGCGGTTGGTGTTGCAGGAAGGCTATTGTGAAGTGACCGACGGTAGTCAGACCGTATTGATATGGGCGGATGTGGAGAAACCCGTGGTACATGTGGAGATGACCGACAAGCAGGGCAACTGTCAGGCAGAGGTATCGTATGAGTCGTGGAGAACCCATGACAGGCTGCTTGGCAAGCGTGGTCGTTTCCAAACTTCCTATAAATTTGCTGCTCCTAAAACGCTTGTCACAAGGCGCGACAGTATTTTGAAGGCTGCGGACAAGCTGATATTCTTCCATCATAACAGTGATGTGACCATCTTCGATGCTACGGTGAAGCAGCAAAAAATGGAGACGGTGAAACAACAGATGTATAATCCTTTGGCGAAACTGACCTTCGGCGGACAACTGACAGGCGACGGCTTTGTGTTTGACAGTCATTCTACAGGGCAATATGCCAGTACCGATTATGAGCGATGGACCTATCGCTCGACCAGAAAAGCATCGCGCCAAGCGGTTATGATTGCTATGGCTACGTGTCAGGGAACCATGGCGCAATGGATGCAACAACTGGCACAAACCACGAAAACCGTCAATCAGAAACGTGACAAGAAAGTCGCTCGGCAGTGGTGGCGGCAGTTCTGGCAACGCAGTTTCGTAGAGGGCAACGTTCCCGCCGTGCGCAACTATACCTTGTTCCGCTATATGTTAGGGTGCAACAGTCGTGGCGAATGGCCTACAAAATTCAACGGCGGACTCTTTACTTTCGATCCGGAATATGTGGAAAAGGCTCCCGAATATCGCATCACACCCGACTACCGCAACTGGGGCGGTGGTGTGCATACGGCACAAAACCAACGGTTGGTGTATTGGCCGATGCTGAAAAACGGCGATTATGATGTGCTTAAACCACAACTCGACTTCTATCTTCGCATCTATCGCAATGCAGAATTGCGGTCGAAGGTGTATTGGAACCATGGCGGTGCGTGTCTCACAGAACAGGTGGAAAACTATGGTTTGCCTTGTTTGCCGGAGTATGGCACGAAGCGTCCCGATGACTTTGACCCTGGCATGGAGCACAATGCGTGGTTGGAATACGAATGGGACACCTGCTTGGAGTTTTGCATGATGGCGTTGGAGGCGCATCGCTATTCGGGTATGGATATCTCCGACTATGTGCCGATGATACGATCATGTCTCCGCTTCTTCGATGAACACTATCAGTATCTGGCACGCAAACGCAGTGCAAAGACGCTCGATGGAAATGGAAAACTGGTGCTCTATCCCGGAAGTGGATGTGAGACTATCAAGGGTGCCTATAATTCTACTTCTACTATTGCGGCTTTGCGCACCGTGACCACAGCACTCATTGACTATCTGGGTGGCGACTCGCTGCTCGCTGACTTCTATCAGCGATTGCCGGAGATTACAGTTCGCGATGGAAAAATTGCTCCTGCAGTACATTATGAAAGGGTGCAGAATGTGGAAACACCACAACTCTATTCGGTATTTCCATGGCGCATCTATGGCGTAGGACGCCCTGATATCGACGTGGCGAAACGCACCTATCAGGAAGATTCATTGGCGCTGAAGTTCCGAACGCACATCGGTTGGAAACAGGATGTGATATGGGCAGCATGTCTCGGCATGAGAGATGAGGCAAAAGGACTATTGGAAAAGAAACTTGCCGACGGTCCGCATCGCTTTCCGGCATTTTGGGGACCTGGCTATGATTGGACTCCTGACCACAACTGGGGCGGTTCGGGCATGATTGGCATGCAGGAAATGCTGTTGCAGGAAGTTGGTGATAAACTCTATATCTTCCCGGCATGGCCTGAAGAGTGGGATGTTCACTTCCGACTACATGCTGCTCACGGCACCATTGTTGAGGCTGAAATGAAAGGTGGAAAGGTGGTTTCGGTCAAAGTGACACCTGTTGAAAGACAGAAAGATGTGGTGAATGTATTGCAGTAGCCGTTGCAAGGATTCATGCAGACGCCAGTTTGTTGTCGTGTGGTCGAATGGTGGTCGATCGGTGGTCGAATGGTGGTCGTAAATCTGTACTGTATTTTTGTGATTGATTGTAGATCAATAAGATAGAAAAACAGGGTGGTCGATGGTCGAATATTTCGTGTGTCGCGTGCGCGATACATATATATAATGTGAACAAATACTTTTCTTGATTTAACCACTATGCTTCATGGTTTATGGAGCTTAGAAACTATGGTGTGTTCCGTTGATAAGCAACATTTCCTATATAACAAAGAAAAGGTCCTGACGGCATGGTCAGGACCTTTGAACAATAGTTCGTGTAAGTTATGAATTAGAGGTTGGGGTTCATTTCCTTCCATTCAGCAACAGGAGGAACGATGCCCAGTTCTACGATCTCGTCGCGCATCTTGCAAAGGTGCTCGTAAGACTTGGCGAGTGAAGCCATCTCCTCTTCTGTACCAGCAGGCTCAACAAAGTGAACACCAGTCTTGTCGATGGTAGAAGGCATAGCCATCATCACGTTCTTGAAACCACACTTGTCGCAGTTTACATAGCAACCAGCAGGCAGAGTGAACTTCTCACCACCCATAGCAGCCTCAATCATCTTCACAGCATTGTAGGCAGGGCTCTGGAATGAGCTACGACCACGGAGCTTGATGATGTTAGAACCACCCTGTACGGTGTGGTGCTTGATCTCTTCCCAACGCTCAGCTGAGAGACCCATCTCTGAGAGAGGTTTGCCGTCAACCTTAACCTGAGAAGCGAATACTGCCATCTGCTCACCGTGACCACCATAGGTGTGAGCACCGGTAACCTTATCCTGCTGAACACCGAACTCCAGTGCGAGAGCCTGCTGCAGACGGGTTGAGTCAAGAGCAGCAAGTGAAGTCAGCTGGTTGGGCTTCAGACCTGAGTGGATAAGAGCAGTAAGAGCTGTTACGTCAGCGGGGTTGAAGATAACAACAACGTGCTCCACTTCGGGGCAGTACTTCTTGATGTTGTCACCAAACTCAGCAGCGATCTGGCAGTTACCTTTCAGCAGATCCTCGCGAGTCATACCGTCTTTACGGGGAGCACCACCTGAAGAGATGATGTATTTAGCACCTGTGAAAGCCTCTTCGGGATTAACAGTGTAAGTAACGTTAGCACCTGCGAAAGCGCACTGCTGAATTTCGTCGAATACACCATGAACACCTGGCTCATAGATATCGTACAGGCAGATGTTAGGAGTCAGACCGAGCATCAAAGCGCTCTGTACCATGTTTGAACCAATCATACCGCCGGCACCGACGATCAAAAGCTTGTCATTTGATAAATATTCCATAGTTGTTTTTTATTAATGATGTTTGTTCTTCTTTCGATGCAAAGTTAGCAAAAAAACTTATTATATGAAACACTTTAATTGCAATTTAATGTTATAAAAATTAAAATATCATACGTTTGTAAACTCCATGTGGCATAATGAGCTTGTTATTTTGTATCTTTGCCTATGAATAACAGAAATACTAATGATGAACCCTAAAACGCTCATATATATAATAGGTGTATTAATATTATATTCTTGCCACGGAAAGCAGATGCGTAGCGAACTGCAACGGATAGATTCGCTTAATCAAACTGGTGCAAAACTGGATACTGTGACATCGTTACAGAATATGGTTATGTGGTTTGATAAATGGGGGACTTCTAATGAAAAAATGGCAGCACATTATTTAATGGGTCGTTCGGCTTATGATAAAGGCGATATGCCTAAAGCGCTTGTCTGTTTCCGACAAGCGATGGAGTATGCTGACACCATGTCTGCTGAATGTGATTTTAAAAGGTTGAGTCGGGTCTATGGACAGATAGCGGAGGTGTATCATCAACAACGTGTACCTCAGATGGAACTTGATGCAGAGAAAAAAGCAGTTGATTATGCTTGGCGCGCTAAAGATTCATTGTCTGCATGGATGTTTTATTCTTATCTTGCTCCAGTGTTTAATATGCTGAACCAACCTGACTCTGCATTGTACTATAGTAGAAGAGCATCTGCCATGTTGCGAGCTATGGGGCATGAATCAATTGCTGCGGCAATGGAAATTGATGTGGCTGCTTTTGAATTGCAACGGAGGAATTATCCAGAGGTCATACGCATACTGAATGAATATGAAAAGCATTCTGGTTTCTTTGATCAGAAAGGGAATGTCGAAAGAGGAAAAGAACTCTATTATGTATATCGAGGAAAGTATTACCAATATACAGGCCATTCGGATAGTGCGGTCTTGTATTATCGTAAAGCATTACGTCCATGGGCATCATTCAGTGCCAAAGTAAATGCGTATAAAGGGCTAATGGACTATTTTCAACAACAAAAGCAAGAGGATTCTATTGTAAAATATGCAAAGTTGTATTGTCAAACTAATGATACTGCTAATCTCATTCATTCTGGCGATGAGATTGTAAGGGCTACTGCTATTTATAACTATGAAGATAGTCAGCATAAGGCAATGAAAGCAACGAAAAAGACTAAGCACTATCGATTTGTTACGGGTATAGTAGTTGTTGCGTTTGTGTGTTTGACAGGGCTTCTGTGTGTGTTCGTCCGACGCCGTAAAAGAATTGTGCAACAACATAGAAATACTATTCGTGAGAGATATATGCAGTTGACTACTGAATATAATAAAGTAGTGGAGGAACTGAATCAATCGCGATTGGGATTGGAGGAATTCCAAAAGAATAAAAAACAGGAGTTAGAAAAACTTCGTCAGGAATTGGTGCGCTATGTAGATTCAGAGATGAAACAGACAGAATGGAATGATGAAATGGCGTTGTTGCATAGTCCGATAGTATGTCAGTTTCATAAAAATGCATCGCGTGCATTTGTGCCTTCGCAGATGGAATGGATAGAACTCGAAAAGGTGATTAAACAGGATCTTCCGCAATTCACAGAGGTTTTATACGACAAAAGATATATGTTGTCTGAAAAGGAACAGATGACTTGTGTGTTGACTCGTCTTCATTTTACTCCTGCAGAAATGTCTGTTCTGATGGGTGTCACTAAACAACGAGTGGCTAATCTTCGCAGTGATGCGAATCGAAAGTTGTTTGGAGAAAAAAGTGCAAAGACACTAAAAAAGAACATTATGCGACTTGGATAAGTAAAAGATGTAATAAATGTATTTTATCTGATAACGCTTTGATAATTAAACAGTAAAGCCTCTGTTACTGGTTGACGCATGTAAAAGATGTACTTCTTTTTCTTGCTAAAAAAATAAAAACACACTACCTTTACCGACGAAAACTAAAACTGTAATGTCAATCTGTGGGCGTCAGGTACGCACAGATTCCAATCATAGATGAAGCAAAATGTAGCTGATTTTGTTGCATAATGGAGGCGAGGGTATCCCAATCTCGGATAGAAACCGGTTAATTGTCGACTGTGAACTGGACGGGAAGTTTGAAAACTTAAACAGATAAAAACAAAAATTGAAAAAGAAACTAATTTCGTTGCTGTTGCTACTTGGTATAGGTATAGCCTTCCCTGTTGTGGCATCAGCACAAACAGAGGTTGTCGTAACTAAACAACGTGTTACAGGCTGTACAATTATAGAGATATATGAAGACGGAGAATTGAAGAGCGAAGCAATTTATAATTCCGATGGTGAACGTATTTTATAAAGAAATCGCTATGTTATAATTTTTATCTTTCCAGGCTTTTATGGGCCTGGAAAGAATAATAATGCAACTATGATTAGATTTGGAATCGTTATAATAATGTGTTTGATGTGTTGTTCATCGAAAGCAATAGAAGTGTTGGACACTTCTTATTTGCACGTGAATTATGAAGCAAAACTGAAAATGAATAAGGAGAAGAAACATATAAATAGAAATGTTGTACTCGAAATAGGTAAAGACGTTTCTGTTTGTTATGATTCTAAATTCAGGCAATTTATCGCATTGGATGATTCGCTTAAAATGGTTCGTGCATCTGTTGGAGAATGGATTCGTACAATGGAAAACAACGGAACACTTGGAAGAACAGTTTCTTTTGCCGTGTATAAACATCTGCCTGCGATGAATGAATTGACATATACAGACGAGATATTCCGATATCTTTATTACTATGAACAGGAGCTCCCTGCCATTGACTGGCAGATGCAGAATGCAGATTCTGTAGTGTGTGGCTATTCTTGCAGCAAAGCTGTGGGGGAGTGGCGAGGCCGTAGATGGACAGTATGGTACTCAATGGATATTCCAATAGATGATGGCCCATGGAAACTTCAAGGTTTGCCAGGTTTGATACTCCATGCCGAAGATGCTCAGGGCGACTTCTTTTTTACTTGTGTGGGCATTGAAGAAAAGCGCTCTCCAATAATCTTATGGGGTGACCATATGCGTAAGTGTACTCCCGAATGGTTTCAACGTGAGATTACGGAGTTTTGGAAGGATCAAAGTGGTTATGTGAGTTTCCGTAACGGAATGCCTAAGCCAGACTATAGTAATACAGATTTTCGTCCTCAATCATTTACACCCTGCTTGATGGAAAACTATGAGTAAGAGTTGGACAAGGTGTGTTTGGTTGACAATCGTGTTACTCTTATTACCTTTTATGGCATGGTCGCAGAGGTATGAGGGACGAGTGACCGATGATCAGGGACAACCTATCAAATCAGTATCCGTATTGCTCTTGGGCGAGAGCAATAGACCGGTGTGCTTTACCAAAACACAGGCAGACGGATTGTTTCGGGTTTCTGTGCCACAAGGAAAGCCTGCAAAAAACATCATGTTCTCTTGTTTGAACTATGCCAAAGATACCCTGTCGCTCTCAATGTTCCAACAAGGGCAGACCGTCATACTGAAAGAACAAACAACGGAAATAAAAAACGTGGTGGTGAAATCGTCGAGGATACGCCAAACAGGAGATACACTCGATTATATGGTGAATAGTTTTCGACAGAAACAAGACCGAACCATTGCTGACGTACTTCGTAAGATGCCAGGTATTGATGTAGATAAAAACGGAGCAATATCCTATCAAGGAACGAGAATAAACAAATTCTATATCGAGGGAATGGATTTGCTGGGTGCTAAATACGTACAAGCATCAGAGAACCTGCCTGCTGATTATGTGAAGAAAGTACAGGTGATGGAACATCATCAACCTGTAAAGATGTTGCGTGATGTGGTCTTTTCTGAACAAGCAGCATTAAACCTTGTACTGACAGATAGTGCAAAGAATGTATGGCAGGGCATGGCTGATGTGGCAGCAGGAACGACTGCAAACTCCGGAAACGAATGGCTTGGTGATGTGAAACTGACGGAGATGCTCTTTGCTCGTATGAAGCAGAGTGTCTCGATGTATAAGTATAACAATACTGGAAAAGATATTGGAAAAGAAATCAATGCCATTGCAATACTTGATGATGGAGCACCGACAGAACGTGAAGTGGTACAAGGAGTGGAAGTCAATACCCCGCCACTTGACGACCATCGCACATTATTCAACGAAACTCATGTATTTGCAACCAACTGGCTTTTTAAGCCATCGGCGGATGCGGACTTCCGTATCCAAATAGATGGTAAAACGGATCATACGAAATGGGGACAACATACCGAAACATTCTATGTAGATGTAGATGATGGTAAAATGGTGGTTGAAGAGATGGCTGCTTATCGCAACAGGAGTCAACTGTCTGCTGACGCCACCTATCAATTGAACGGTGACCATATTTATCTGACCAATACCATGAAGGGCTTTCTCCATGTGGAAAACAGCAGAGGTAATACCCAGTGGAATAATCAACCGGTTACGGTTCGCACCAAACCACGCCGCTATTATCTTAACGACCGTCTGCACTTGATCCGTCGGTTGCAGGGCAATGGCTCGGTTTCGGCATCGGCTTATGTGTCGGCGAATCATCTGCCCAGTAGGATGGTGGTGGCAGACGGAACGCTTCAATATCTTGATGCGGACAGTTGGTTCTGGGGAGCATCAGCCGACAGAAAGTATCGTTTGTGGGGACTGCAACTGGGTCATGCCATCGACTATCAGGCTAAACAACAGCGAGGAACATCAACCTTCCAAGCGTTGACATCCGACTTCTGCTTTGAAACGCATCAAGTGAAAGTTGTCAATATGGTCAGTTACAACCGCAAATCATGGAAGTTGAATGCGAATGTGGGAGTGGTGTGGCTTGGTCAGCGCCTTGATAGTGTTCGGTCGAATCAATCCAATTTGGATATTAACTTGCAGGCAATCTGGCAGCCTACATCGCGTTGGCAGTTTTCGTCAACCTATCGGCAGACAGTTTTGCCTATTGATGGATGGAATACTACGGGCATGTCTTACTACACCACCTATTATTTGCGCCATCAAGGACCAAATGGTATAGTGGTTCCAGTGACTCGCAATATATCGTTTGCCATCAAGTATAAAGATGTGATGAAAGGATATTTTGCTTCTGTCCATGTGCAATGGAATCATAAGAACCATCAGCGCCTCTATCGTCATAGCATCGACGAAGCAGGTTACCATAGTATGGCAACCTCTATGGAAACGGATATGGACGGATGGAACATCCTTTCGCGACTGTCAAAGACCTTGCGGTGGTCGCGCATGTTCATGTCTTTATCATGTCATTGGAACTGTAATACGGGGCGCATACTATTAAATGAAGAATGTGTAGGCAATAGGAATGCCATGTTGACAACCAACTTTCATCTGGCGCTTCAACCCAGTGGTTGGTTATCGTTGACTGCTGATTCCTATTGGTTGCAGTCTGTGCAACATCAGGATGTGAATGACGGTGTGAGTTCAACGCATAATTCTTTTGCTCATCTGTTGAAGATTTATGTAATGCCTGGACGTTGGCGTTTGGAATGGAACAACGAATTCTATCATAGTAACGATGGATCGGTATCGGCTAATTATTTTGCTGATGTGCGCTGCTTCTACAAAAGTATGATGTGGGAAGCAGGTGTGGAATTGAATAATGTGTTTGACCGTTCTAACTACCAATGGTTCAGATTGTCAGCAAACCGACGTGTTACCGTCATAAACCCTTTGCGTTCGAGAGAACTCATGTTTAGACTGAAATTCAGTTTCTAATATTTCAGATGGTGACGAAACACCATTATTCCCTTATATGAAAATGCAATTCGCAGAACCTGCGTATCTTTGCAGCAATAAATCGAAGACAGAAATGAAAAGAATTGCATTTACTGTATGGTTGACAGTAGTAAGTATGATGGCCATGGCAACCCATTTGCCTGATGTGGAAGGAACCGTGGTCGATGAACAAGGACAACCCCTTGAGTTCGTGAATGTGGTATTGCTTTCAGAAGGTGATTCCGCCTTTGTGCAAGGTGCAACAACTGATGCAACAGGACATTTCCTTATCAAAACACCAGAAAACCATGGTGTGCTAAAAGTGACCAGCGTGGGCTATAAGACGACATTTGCCAATACCCATACCTTTGGAGGACGTGTCGTGCTAAAGGATGATGCGAAGATGTTGCAGGAAGTGACCGTGAAAGGAAGTCTGCCCAAAACCAAACTCACGGGAAACTCGATGGTGACTGCCATACAGGGAACGGTATTGGAGAAATCGGGTTCGGCAAAAGAAATGTTGTCGAAAGTACCGGGTATGACATTGAAGGGCGATGCTTTGGAAGTGTTGGGGAAAGGCACACCTATTTATTATATTAACGGTAGAAAGATGCAAAATGCCGATGAACTGACCAGATTGCGTAGCGAGGAAATCAAGGAAGTGGAGGTGATTACCAATCCGGGTGCACAGTATGATGCTACTGTGACGGCTGTGGTGCGCATCAAGACAATACGCAGACAGGGCAATGGATTCGGCTTTGATCTGACTGCCAATTCACAGAACGACCTGCGATATGGGTATTGGGATGGATCGAGTACGCTGAATATGCGGTATCGCTATAAAGCCTTTGAACTCTTTGGCATGATGAACGGATGGAAACATGATCAGATGAATGATAGTGCGCCCCACCAGTGGAGCTATTATCGTAGTGGCGACCAACTGACTGGCATCAATCAAAACACCCGACTGCTCAACCACTGGACGGGAAAAGGTTTGGACTGGAACGTGGGATTCAACTTGCAACTGGCAGAAAACCATACCGTGGGTATGCGCATCGAACAACATAAGAACTATGATTCGGGCTATGATGCATGGCAGAAAACCTATATGACGAAGATGATTGTGGGCAAGCCCGATAGCAAGGAAGAGACGAACAACGTGACAGAAGAACAACTCCATGAACACTATCCATACAACTGGGAAGGCAATGCCTTCTATAACGGTAAGGTGGGGAAACTCAATATCGACCTCAATATCGACTTCCTGACCAATAAGAAAGAGGAAAATGGTGATATTCAAGAAAGCGTCAATCTGGAGAATAACACGATGACGTCGGATAGTAAAACCACCAATCAGATGTTTGCCGACAAACTGGTGTTGGGTTATCCTGTATGGAAAGGTATGTTGCAGGTAGGGTCGGAGATGAGTCGGGTGACGCGACGGTCGTTCTATCAGATTACCATGGATGGCGTGCCTACCACAGATTCGAAGGTAAAGGAGAATAGTATTGCCGCATTTGTGGAGTATGCCTGTCAGATTCCTAAAGTGGGAAGTGTGAGTGCAGGACTGCGCTATGAGCATGTGGGATTTGACTATAAGGATAGGATAAACAATGACAACTCGTTGGAACGATACACCAACGATCTGTTTCCTTCCTTCTCTTGGGCAAACCAGTGGGGAGCGGTACAGACTTCGCTCAGCTATAGTATGAAGACACAACGTCCTAATTACTGGATGCTCAATGAGGCTGTTATCTATATCAATCCCTATTCGTTGCAAACGGGCGACCCTAAGCTGAAGAATGCCAAGACTCACAGTATTGGTGCAAATGCGCGATGGAAATGGCTCAATCTGATGGCTAACTATGAACGGACTGACGATGCGCTGACTCAATGGTCGTATATCTATAATGATCAAGGTGTGATGCTCATCAAAAACCGTAACCTCGATGTGCCGGTGAGAAGTGTATCGGTATTCCTGACAGCATCGCCGACGTGGGGGTGCTACTCGCCGAGTTGGACTGTGGGTATGCAGAAATTCGACATGAAACAGACCTTGGCGGATCCTCGCGAAGCCAGTGGCGTGAGAACAGTACACTACAACCGGCCATTGTTTGTGGCAAATCTGAATAATGTGTTTCGACTGCCTCATAAATGGCAACTGGAGTCTTATCTTTATTTCCAGCGTAAGGGCGACTGCATGAACTTCCGATTGACGAACAATATATGTAATCTTGGATTTGTGGTGCAGAAGTGTTGGCTGAAAAACGATGCCCTGTGCTTGCGAGTAACCGTTGATGATGTGTTGCAGCGTACCCGACAGAAAGTCAATATGGATTGTGGCTATTATACCCTCAACCAAAATTCTGCACAGAGCAACCATCGGTTGAACATCTCGTTGCGCTATTCATTCAATGCCAGCGGAAGCAAATATAAAGGAACTGGTGCTGGAAAGGAGGCTGCAGGACGAATGGCGCAATAACTATCAGCGTTGCTTGGAACGCAGGAAAGATGCTGACTTTGGAGATAAAATGATGGTTCAGAATAAGGAAATAACAGATTATTTCGTAACTTTGCAGGCGCAAACTGCATGGCTATGAAAAGAAATAGATTTTTCCTTGAAAACATCATGGTGGTATTATCGATGCTTGTCGCATTGATGGTGCTCGCTTCATGTAGTACAGATATCGTGGCAGACCAGAATGTCGGGACGCAAGATTTTAAGCTGTTGGGCTATCCTGTGGCAGGATGGGTCAGACATCTGAAAGAATTGCTTGCCACGATTCTGATACTTTCCTGTAGTGTGCTGTATCTTGCTGTTTATATATTCAGATGGTATTATGTGTCGAATAGGAAACGCAATGTGGAACTGGAACGACAGAACATCAGATTCTTGCAACTTCGAAATGTCTATGACAAAGCGCGGACTGAATATGATGAACTTCAGAACGACTATGAGGCTTATGTGAAGAAAAAAGGCGAGGAACTTGAGGCGTTGCGCACGCAAATGACCGAATATGTGGGGCATGAGCAGAATGTAGATATCTGGGATGAGGCGCGGACGATGTTCAACGATGAGGCTGTGACCCGTTTGCATGAAATGCTCGAAAGGGGAAAAATGCCTGGTAATAAAGAACTGAAAGAGTGTGTGAAACTTGTGGAGACTCGCTTGCCAACGTTTTGGAGTGTTGTCAGCGATCCTACCAAAAAGTTGACGCTACAGGAAATACAGGTTTGTGCGTTGTTGCGTGCCTGCTTCATACCTTCTGAAATTGCCACAATCATGAATGTTAGTTTGCAACGAACTACCAATATGAAAACAAAAATCAATCAGAAATTGTTTGGCGTGAAAGGCGCAAAAGGTCTTGAAGACAGATTGATGACCCTTAAATAACTAATAGATAGAAATAAGTATGAAATCGGATAAATGGCCACGGATATTCGGCTTTTTGTATTTTGGTTATATTTTTATAACCATGGTATTTGAACCTATCATTCGATTATCTGATGTGGCATTTATTGTAGATGTGTTCATAGGATTCCCCCTTCTTATCATAGGCGGAATATATATGTTTGTGGCGCAAAGACGAGATAAAACTTTCTTTTCGAAGATGTTTGATGAAAAGAAAAATATCTATGACCACGGGAGACTGATACTTGTATTGTTAGGAATGGGCATTTGCTTAATCTATGCTCCTGCCGACTGGAAATTTTGGGCTTTCTTGATGGTTCTTGAATTAATAGATTTGATGACGCCGAAGAAATGGCGTAAGAAATGGCGTCAGAAAATACGGCAGTTGTAGTAGCGCAGTTGCTTGATAGATAGTTTGTTACAACTGTTTTGTTATACACTCAAAATACACCGATGCTATTTGGTGTATTTTGGGTGTATAATTTATTAGGGCTTTCACCAAGATACTGATTACCTTTGCAGCGAAATCAGAAACGTCTGCGAGATGATTTGAAATGCTTCTGGCGTTTGGTGAAAGTTAACAACATTACTAACAAATTTAATAATTACCCTCAAATCCGCAACTACGCGCCTAATATGATACAGAAGCGAAAAGAATCTGCATCGTTAGTAAAAAGGGGGCACAGTGCATCGAATGTCACCATAAAGACATATAAATGCCCCTTACCCCACCATGCGACTTGAGGCAATACGCAAAATCACGACCATAAGTTGTCGGTGTTATCCAAAGTCATTCTGGAACACATTGGCATAAGCATTGTTGCATGAATAGATATTCAGCACATACTTCCTTGATGTCCTGACCCATTTGGCTGGCACAGAGATGAACTTAAAGACAAACGTCTTGATGCGGCTTGTTGCTTTGAGTCCGAACCTCTTCACGTCAAGCCTCGCCATGATGAATTTATAGAAGTTGCGTATGAGTGCCATAAGCAGAAGAAACACCGTGTTTTCTCCCATAAAGGATTTTGGAAGCCTGTTCCAGCCGAATCCGTTATTCATATCATCGAAGATGCGTTCCTTCCCTCCACGGAGGTTATAGAATTCGACAATCTCTTTCTCGGAAGACTCGTAGTCATTTGTAAGGATGCAGCGGTAGGTGTATTCTCCTTCCCACAGGTCGAGTTCGCCGTCTATCCGCTTCTGTCTTTGAATCACAAGACGGTATGCCTTCCCTTTCCATTTCTCGATGAGAATGGAGGCCAGCTCAAACTCAATGCCGCCCAATTCCACTTTCTTCCAACCTCTGAGGGCAAAGATGTCATTGTAGAGCGAACTGCATCGGTTAGCACGGATATAGAAGGTCTTGCAGTGTTTAGCAATCTCTTCCACTATCTCTTCAGAACACGAGCCGCAATCAGCTCTGAAACGGTTGATAATAAGCTTGTTTTGTTCAAACCTTTCAAAGAACCTCTTCAGCGTGTCCTTCTGGTGGAAACGGATATTTGTGTTGCCGTCGCTGTTCTCAATGCCGACAATCAAGTTGCCAATAACCGCCACGCCAGGGCGATAACCAAGGAACTTCTTGTATGTAGGCTTCGCATCAAACTTCTCAGCCTCTATGAACTGGTGGTCGAAGTCAACGTCATACCCCTCGCCCTCTTTCAGCTGCCCTGTGGACAATAGGCAATTGAGGAGCAGTGTATTCAGCTTGTCTGCCGTGTTGAAGTCGTAGGTCTTGCCAGTGTCGGATGTGTAGGAAATGTTATCCTGGGTCAGTTCCTTTATGGCTCTAAGAATCGTGTCGGCACTGCATGTGCGAAGTGTCGGATGAAGCGAAAGGTGGTACATCAGATGAGTGGTGACATCCTCGATGCATGAGCCGCCACAAAAATAAACGCTCATAAGCGAACGGATGATTTCGCTGTATTGATAACCATACAGCCTGCATCTCATACCGAGGGTTGAGTCGATTACAGATGAGAGTCTGGAGTCAAATTGCTCCATTATTGAAAATATTCCTCCAAAAGGAGTGAGTTTCTCGGATTTAATTGCTACCTTTGCCATGTCTGTCTGGTTTGATACATATTTTGATTTGCAACACTAAGATAGGTGAAAAATCTGACATGGCAAATTCCTGAGCAACTTTTTGTTGCTCAGGTACTTAAAAAGTTATATTTGTAATAGTGTTGCGGAATTAAGGATTACGAAAATGAAAACTATCTTGAAATGCAAATGGGCAGTAAGCCTGTGTTTGGCAACCTTGTTGATGGCTGCATGTTCAACCGAAGAAACAAATGTGCCTCCTTTGGCAGAGAATGAAAGTTCAAAACTGATTAGTGCGCTCGAAATCGTCAATCAAGAGCTGATGACCGATACTGCTAATGTCCAGATGAAAAGTTGGGACCAAGGAGATGGTAATGATTCCAATGTGGATAAAATCTTGGAATTGTTTGAAGATGTATTGAAGCAATATCCTGAAGAATCTAAAGATGTGGCTTTTGTAATTGACAAATATATTGAGATTATAGATCAATCGGATGAACTTACAAAAGATGAGAAAATGGTGCTGAAGCCTGCTTTTGCTGCAGTACTTTACAGCACAAAATTCTGGGATGATAATATATAGTAAGTCATAAACTATAAAAAGAAATCTTTTTTCCAAATTCACAATCGTGGTAGTGCCGGTGCGTGGTACTATACGCATCGGCGCTATTTTGAAGTGAATAGCTTGTTTCTTGATAAGCGCATGCGACATTGTGCGTGGCTTTCTCCTCAATCGGTCATTAGGAAGATGTGTTGAAAACACTATGGTATGTGCGAATGGCTGGTTTGAATTCAAACTGCATGATAGTTTAGTGGGTGGTGCTTCCCTTTCTTGACTGTAGTGTCTCCCATCTGTTTCCTATATCGTTCGTAAATTGATTCGGACTTACTTGGGATTTACTTGGGACTTGTTCGGGACTTGTTCGGGACTTGCTCGGGAAATGATGCGCACAGGCATGGAAGGTGAATATGGGGCGAAAATTATGTCGAATGGTTTTGACGTGTAAATAAATAATGTCAAAATACGGAGTTTTTTGCCGTTACAGTATTACAGTATTACAGTTTTTGAAAACGGTTTTTAGTGATCGAAATATGGATTTTTAGGGTTTTGGCAGGAAAATATGCTGCAAATCCATCGTTTTAGCTTTTTGAAAACTGTAATACTGTAATACTGTAACGCGTATGATATATTATACGAGTAAATAAATTTTCTACGATTGACGGTTTTGGCGTGTGGGCTAATCAAAAGAAAAATGAGTTTTTCTTTGTATTTCTCTCGGTTTGCACTACCTTTGTTGGAAAAATGAGAGATGATGAACAAAGAACTTATAGCTAAAAGACTGGAAATACTACGCGAGGAAATGCGCCGAGAACATCTGAGCGCATTCGTGTTTACTACGGGAGACCCTCATCATAGCGAATATACTGCGGAACATTGGAAAGGACGCGAATGGATTAGTGGATTCAATGGTTCTGCGGGTACTGCGGTGGTCACACTGAAAAGTGCGGCACTATGGACCGACTCACGCTATTTCATTGCTGCCGAAGAACAACTGAAAGGAACAGAATACCAGTTGATGAAACTGAAAATGCCCGAAACACCAACAGTCGCACAATGGATAGGTAGCGAACTTGCCGACATGGACGATAAAGCCGTGGGAATAGATGGAATGACCAACGGAGTGGCTGAGGTGGAAAACTTGAAATCTCAACTCAAACAACTTGGGGGCATTACGCTGCATACAGCATGGGATCCCTTGCAGCGTATCTGGAAAGATAGACCGACCGTGCCTCTCTGTCCCGTAGAAATACAACCGATGGAATATGCGGGCGAAGAGGCTGCCTCAAAACTGAAACGAATAAGAAAAGCACTTCGGGAAAAACATGCAGACGGTATGTTGGTGGCTTCGCTGGATGATATTGCCTGGACGCTAAACCTCAGAGGCAACGACATCCATTGCTGTCCGCTATTCGTTTCGTTCCTGTTGATTGACACTCAAAGCGCCACCTTATTTATATATAAGGAGAAAGTAGGGGACGAGGTGAAGGCTTATCTCGCAAAACTCGGTGTGCGCATGGCAGACTATAATCAGGTGAAACAAGGACTGAAAGACTATCCGGAATATAACATTCTGATGGATCCTGATGAGGTTTGTTACACGCTCCGACAAGCGGTGACGCGTCCTGTCGTTGAGGCTGCATCGCCCATTCCCGCTATGAAAGCTGTGAAAAACGAGGCTGAACAGAAAGGATTCCGATTGGCAATGCAACGAGACGGAGCTGCTTTGGTCAAGTTTCTGAAATGGATGGAAGAACAGACCATAGATGGAACAATGACAGAACTGACCGTTTCTGATCGACTGGAACAGCTACGGTCCGAACAGCCACTCTATCGCGGACTCTCTTTTGATACAATATCAGCATACGGTCCACATGGAGCTATTGTGCACTATGAACCGACTCAAGAAACTGATGTGCCCTTGCAAAGGAAAAGTCTTCTGCTCATAGATAGTGGCGCACAATATCAGAACGGCACAACAGATATCACCAGAACATTGGCACTCGGAGAACTCACAGAAGAAGAACGGAAAGTTTATACGCTGGTGCTCAAAGGACACATACAGTTGCAGATGCTCATATTCCCCAAAGGAGCAAGCGGAACACAACTCGACGCTGTGGCACGTCGCGACCTCTGGCAACACGGATACAACTACCTGCATGGCACAGGACACGGAGTGGGAAGCTTCCTCAATGTCCATGAAGGACCGCATCAGATTCGGATGGAATATGTGGCGCAACCGCTCTGCGAAGGAATGACCGTGACCGACGAACCGGGCATTTATCTCAAAGACCGTTTCGGCGTCAGAATCGAAAACACACTCCTTGTGGTTCCTGCTTTCCAAACCGAATGTGGCACCTTCCTGAAGTTTGAAACCCTCACACTCTGTCCCATCGACAGACGCCCCATTATTCGCGAAATGATGTCGGAAGAAGAAATAGATTGGCTCAACCAATATCACCAAATGGTATATGACCGATTAGCACCAATACTTTCAGAAGATGAAAAAACATGGCTGAAAACAGCCACGAAACCGTTGTAAATGAGTGAAAATCACAAAAAAGCGAAAAAAAACTTGCGCAATTCGTAAATATGTTGTAATTTTGCACCCGCTTAATGGCAGAATAAAAAGTTTAACTAAAATAATAAAAACAAAAAGAACATGATTATTGTACCGGTAAAGGAAGGCGAGAACATCGAAAAGGCCCTCAAAAAGTTTAAGAGAAAGTTCGAAAAGACTGGCGTTGTGAAAGAACTCCGTCGTCGTCAACAGTTCGATAAGCCGTCTGTACTGAAGCGCCTCAAGATGGAACACGCTATTTACGTACAGAAGCTCCGCGCTACTGAAGAATAAAAAAGTAGAGCGAAAATTTGGTGGTTTGATATTTTTTGCGTAAATTCGTTGCCGAAATAGAAACTGTAATGCAACGAGTCTATGATCAAGAAATTCTTAAGCTACCTGCGCTATGAGAGGAATCGCTCCGAACTCACAGTGCGAAACTACGACAAGAGCCTTAGGGAATTCGAGTCGTATTTTAAACTTAGGGATAGTCAGCTCTCATGGGAGACAATAGACTCCGATGTCATCCGAGACTGGATGGAGAGCTTGATGGATAAAGGCGCCATGGCATCAACAGTGAATAACTGTTTGAGTGCCGTGCGTTCTTTTTATAGGTATGCACTTGCATACGGAATCGTTGCAGTAGATCCTTCGCACTACGTCAAAGGACCGAAGCTCAAAAAAACCCTACCCAAATTCATACGCGAAAAAGATATGGATCGCCTCATGGATCAAGACAACATGTGGGGCGATTCGGTTAAAGACATGCGCGCGCGTACTATTATATTAACGCTATACTCTACAGGAATACGATTGGCAGAACTTATCGGACTTGATGTGAATGACGTTGATTTCGTCAATATGCAACTCAAAGTGACCGGTAAACGAGACAAACAGCGGGTCGTACCTTTCGGAAAAGAACTCTGCGAGACCTTGCAGCAGTATCTTCAAGTACGCGAAACGCTACCGCTGCGTGATACAGAAGCACTCTTTGTGAACGACAAAGGGCTGCGAGTGAGTAGGGGACAGGTGGAAAATATAGTGAGAAACAATCTCTCGAAAGTCACAACACAGCAGAAAAGATCACCACACGTGCTGCGACACTCCTTTGCTACCGCCATGCTGAATAATGGCGCAGAACTGGAAAGCGTGCGCAAACTGCTCGGACACGAGAGCATCGCAACAACGGAAATCTATACACACGCAACATTCGAACAATTGAAAAGCGTGTATGAAAAAGCCCATCCAAGGGCCTGATAAGTGAAATATAAATAGTATTAACCCTAAAAAATGGAGGTAACTATGGAAATTAAGATTCAAGCAATCCACTTTGATGCAACTGACAAACTGCAGGCATTCATCGAAAAGAAAACAGCAAAACTGGAAAAAACCTACGAAGATGTCCAAACCGTAGAAGTGGTATGCAAAGTTGTGAAGCCAGCAACAGCACAAAATAAAGAGGTGAGCATTACTGTTAATGTTCCGGGGAATAGAGTTTTCGTAGAGAAAGTAAGCGATACTTTTGAGGAAGCAACAGACCTTTGCGTCGATTCTTTGAAGGTTCAATTGCAGAAAATCAAAGAAAAAATGCGTAATCGATAAAAAAAATCGCGAAAAGTTTTGGTAATTAAAAAATAATGCCTACCTTTGCATCCGCTTTCCGACAGTTAGCAACTCCTTCGGGAGGTGGATGCTTAGAGAAGCCTCTTTAGCTCAGTTGGCCAGAGCACGTGATTTGTAATCTCGGGGTCGTTGGTTCGAATCCGACAAGAGGCTCAGAAAAAGAACAAGGTCACAAGCAATTTGATGGCAAGTTAAGGAGTAACGGAATTTTTTTTAATGGGTGGTTTCCAGAGCGGCCAAATGGGGCAGACTGTAAATCTGTTGTCTTTCGACTTCGGTGGTTCGAATCCATCACCACCCACTTCCGAATAGGAAGTCTATTGCGGAAATAGCTCAGTTGATAGAGCACTAGCCTTCCAAGCTGGGGGTCGCGGGTTTGAGCCCCGTTTTCCGCTCTAAGCCTGCTGTTATAACTCAGTGGTAGAGCACTTCCTTGGTAAGGAAGAGGTCCCGAGTTCAAGTCTCGGTAACAGCTCTTGAGAAAACAAGATTTAAATCGAACATTCATTAATTATAATAACAAAGAAAAGCTATGGCTAAAGAGAATTTTGTGCGCACCAAACCGCACGTAAACATCGGTACTATCGGTCACGTTGACCATGGTAAGACCACTCTGACTGCTGCCATCTCTAAGGTTCTCCACGAGAAGGGTTTCGGTACAGAGGATGTTAAGTCTTTCGATCAGATTGACAATGCTCCTGAGGAAAAAGAGCGTGGTATCACCATTAACTCTGCCCACATCGAGTATGAGACCGCTAACCGTCACTACGCACACGTTGACTGCCCAGGACACGCTGACTATGTAAAGAACATGGTTACTGGTGCTGCTCAGATGGACGGTGCTATCCTTGTTGTTGCTGCAACTGATGGTCCTATGCCTCAGACACGTGAGCACGTTCTGCTCGCTCGTCAGGTGAACGTTCCACGTCTGGTTGTATTCCTGAACAAATGCGATATGGTTGAGGATGAGGAAATGCTCGAACTCGTTGAAATGGAAGTTCAAGAGATCCTCGCTCAGTACGATTTCGAAGAAGATACTCCTATCATCCGCGGTTCTGCACTTGGTGCATTGAACGGTGTTGAAAAATGGGTTGACAAAGTTATGGAGCTGATGGATACCTGTGATACTTGGATTCAGGAGCCTCCACGTGATACTGACAAACCTTTCTTGATGCCTATCGAGGACGTATTCTCAATCACAGGTCGTGGTACTGTTGCTACCGGTCGTATTGAAACTGGTGTTATCCACGTTGGTGACGAAGTTGAACTGCTCGGTCTTGGTGAAGACAAGAAGTCAGTTGTAACTGGTGTAGAAATGTTCCGTAAGATCCTTGATGAGGGTCGTGCTGGTGATAACGTAGGTCTGCTTCTCCGTGGTATCGATAAGAACGAGATCAAACGTGGTATGGTACTCTGCCATCCTGGACAGATCAAGCCTTTCAAGAAGTTCAAGGCTTCTATCTACGTTCTGAAGAAAGAAGAGGGTGGTCGTCACACTCCATTCGGAAACAAATATCGTCCTCAGTTCTATCTGCGTACCATGGACTGCACCGGTGAAATCACTCTTCCCGAGGGAGTTGAAATGGTAATGCCTGGTGACAACGTTGAGATCACTGTTGAGCTCATCTACGCTGTTGCTCTGAACCAGGGTCTGCGCTTCGCTATCCGCGAAGGTGGCCGCACCGTTGGTTCTGGTCAGATTACTGAAGTTTTCGAAGACTAATTCTAAGCAGTTTTTCTCTTACGAGACAAACTTTAGGAATTGACTATAAAGCCCCTGCTCTTCAGGGCAGGGGCTACTTACGGGAATAGCTCAGTTGGTAGAGCATCGGTCTCCAAAACCGAGGGTCGTGGGTTCGAGTCCTCCTTCCCGTGCTAAAACAAGAAGATATGTTTAAATCAATAGCAAATTACTGCAAGTCATGTTATGACGAACTCGTACATAAGGTGACATGGCCGACGCGTAAGGAATTGACACAAAGTGCTGTGTTGGTACTTACAGCTTCTTTGATTATTGCAATTATAGTATGGCTGATGGATATCGCATTCAAAGCCATCATGAGTTTAGTTTATCCCAACTAATTGTTAGATAATACATAAAGATGTCTGAGTCAGGAATGAATTGGTACGTCCTGCGTGCTGTAAGTGGAAAAGAAGGCAAAGTAAAAGAGTTCATCGAAGCTGCTAAGAAGCATAACGATGTGCTCAATGCTTCCGTTGGGGAAATCCTTCTGCCTACAGAGAAATATGCAATGATGCGCAATGGTAAGCGTGTTATTAAAGAAAAACTTTTCCTTCCGGGGTATGTCCTTATTCAGGCCCGCCTGCAAGGTGAAGTGGCACACATGCTTCGTTTCATTCCCAATGTACTTGGTTTTCTTGGTGGTTTGGATCACCCTGAAGTGGTGAGACAGGCCGATATCAACAGAATACTTGGTACAGCAGAGGAATCTTCCATTGAAAATACTGATGTTGCCATCCCATACAATGTGGATGATACTGTAAAGGTCATCGATGGTCCTTTCAGCGGATTCAGTGGTGTCATTGAAGAAGTTAACGCAGACAAACGCAAGTTGAAGGTAATGGTGAAGATCTTTGGAAGAAAAACACCACTCGAACTTGCATTCACACAAGTAGAGAAAGAATAGGACATAAGTTACGGTATGTCCACTTCGTATATACGGTTGTTAGAGGCTTCCACTCTGATGGCTTATATAACAAAATTAAAATAATTACAAACAGAAATGGCTAAAGAAGTTGCTGGATTAATCAAATTACAGATTAAAGGTGGCGCTGCGAATCCTTCTCCCCCCGTAGGTCCTGCTTTGGGTTCTAAGGGTATTAATATCATGGGATTCTGCAAAGAGTTCAACGCCAGAACCCAGGATAAGGCTGGTAAGGTTTTGCCAGTTGTTATCACTTACTATGCAGACAAGTCATTTAGCTTCGTGATCAAGACTCCTCCCGCTGCTATCCAGCTCTTGGAGGCTGCCAAGATCAAGGGAGGTTCTGCTCAGCCTAACCGTAAGAAGGTTGCTGCTGTTACTTGGGAACAGGTACGCGCAATCGCTGAGGACAAGATGAGCGACTTGAACTGTTTTACCATTGAGTCAGCTATGAAGCTGATCGCTGGTACAGCAAGAAGTATGGGTATCACTGTAAAAGGGGACTTCCCTGGTAAATAACAAATAACTTCAATTTGAACAATGAGTAAACTGACAAAAAATCAAAAGTTGGTAGCTGGTAAGGTTGAAGCAGGGAAGGCATACTCTTTGAAAGAGGCCGCAGAGCTGGTGAAGGAAATTACCACCACTAAGTTCGAGGCATCTCTCGATATCGACGTACGCTTGGGCGTAGATCCTCGTAAAGCCAATCAGATGGTTCGTGGCGTTGTTTCGCTGCCGAACGGTACTGGTAAGGTGACACGAGTTCTGGCTCTCTGTACTCCCGATCAGGAAGCTGCCGCTAAGGAAGCTGGAGCTGACTACGTTGGTCTTGATGAGTATATCAACAAGATCAAAGCTGGTTGGACTGATGTTGATGTTATCATCACAATGCCTTCTTGCATGGGTAAACTTGGTCCTCTCGGCCGTATCCTCGGCCCACGTGGATTGATGCCTAACCCAAAGAGTGGTACTGTGACTATGGACGTTGCTAAGGCAGTTAAGGAAGTTAAGCAGGGTAAGATCGACTTTAAGGTTGACAAGGCAGGTATCGTGCACACGTCAATCGGTAAGGTTACATTCACTGCTGATCAAATTTTCGAGAACGCAAAAGAGTTCATTCAGACTATCATTAAGTTGAAGCCTGCTGCTGCCAAGGGTACATACATTAAGAGTATCTTTATCTCAAGCACTATGAGTGCAGGTATTAAGGTAGATCCTAAATCAGTTGAATAACTCGTAAAAGTTTAGTAAAATGAAAAAGGAAGTAAAAGATACTATTATTGTAGAACTCGGAGAATACCTCAAAAAGTATCCTCATTTCTATCTCGTTGACGTAACTGGACTGAACGCTGAAAAAACAAGCGATCTTCGTCGCAAGTGCTTTAAGAGCGAGATTAAAATGGTGGTTGTGAAGAATAAGTTGCTTCACAAGGCTTTCGAGGCTTCTGAGATTGATTTCGAGCCATTGTATGGTTGCTTGAAAGGAAATACTGCGCTCCTCTTCTGTGAGACTGCTAATGTTCCTGCAAAGTTGCTGAAAGAGTACAAGAAGGAAGGTATTCCTGCTTTCAAGGCTGCATACGCTGAAGAAGGTTTCTTCGTAGGTGCAGACAAACTCGAAGAACTGGTTTCTATCAAGAGCAAGAACGAACTTATCGCCGATGTTATGGCTTTGCTGCAGTCACCTATCAAGACTGTTGTATCTGGTCTCAACGCTGGTGGTAAAATCCATGGCCTGCTAGACGCTATCGCTGAGCGTAATAAATAAGCGAAACGTATAACAAATAACATTTAAAAACATTAAAAAATTAGAATAAAATGGCAGATATTAAAGCTATTGCTGAAGAGTTGGTAAACCTCTCAGTTAAAGAAGTACAAGAGTTGGCAACTGTCCTGAAGGACGAGTATGGAATTGAGCCCGCCGCTGCAGCTGTTGCAGTTGCTGCTGGTCCCGCCGCTGCAGGTGGTGCTGAGGCTGCTGAAGAGAAGACTTCTTTCGACGTAGTTCTGAAAGAAGTAGGCGCTAACAAGCTCCAGGTTGTTAAGGCTGTTAAGGAAGCTTGTGGTCTCGGTCTGAAGGAAGCTAAGGATCTCGTTGACGGTGCTCCTGCTACTCTGAAAGAGGGCATGGCAAAGGACGAGGCTGAGAACCTGAAGAAGACTATCGAAGGTGCAGGTGCCGTAGTTGAGCTGAAATAATTTAGCACAACAATAAAGAATTGGTTAAGGACTTCCCAGTCGGAGGTTCTTAACCTTTTTGTGTCTTACAAGTAAAGTTCTAGAAATTTCTAGAACACTCTATATTTCTAGAACATCACACATTATAATATATGGCTTCAAAAGTAGTAAACAACAGAGTAAACTTTGGCAGCGTCAAGAATCCGTTACCATATCCGGATTTCCTCGATGTGCAATTAAAGTCATTCAAAGATTTCCTGCAGCTGGATACTCCACCTGAGGAACGCAAGAATGACGGTTTGTATAAGGTGTTTTCAGAGAACTTCCCTATCACCGACACACGTAATAATTTCGTTCTTGAGTTCCTGGATTACTATATTGATCCCCCGCGTTATACCATCGACGAATGTCTGGAACGTGGATTGACATATAGCGTACCCTTGAAAGCTAAACTGAAACTTTATTGTACAGACCCCGATCATGAGGATTTCAGTACTGTGATTCAGGACGTATTCCTTGGTCCTATTCCCTATATGACCGATAATGGTACGTTTGTTATCAATGGCGCTGAGCGCGTAGTAGTTTCGCAGTTGCATCGTTCTCCTGGTGTGTTCTTCGGACAGAGCGTTCATGCCAATGGTACTTTGCTTTATAGTGCCCGTATCATTCCGTTCAAGGGTTCTTGGATTGAGTTTGCTACTGATATTAATAGTGTGATGTATGCTTACATCGACCGTAAGAAGAAATTGCCTGTTACTACCTTGCTGCGTGCAATCGGTTTCGAGAATGATAAGGACATCCTTGAGATTTTCGACCTGGCTGAAGAGGTGAAGGTTAACAAAACTTCTCTGAAGAAGGTTATCGGTCGTAAGCTTGCAGCTCGTGTGTTGAAGAGCTGGAACGAGGACTTTGTTGATGAAGATACAGGTGAAGTAGTATCTATCGAGCGTAACGAAGTGATGATGGAGCGTGAGACCGAAATCACAGAAGATAACGTTGCTGAGATTCTTGAGTGTGGTGCACAGACCATTCTCGTTCATAAAAATGAGAATCAGGCTCAGGATTTCTCTATCATCTTCAATACTTTGCAGAAGGACCCCAGTAACTCAGAAAAAGAAGCTATTCTGTATATTTATCGCCAGTTGCGTAATGCAGATCCTCAGGATGATGCATCTGCACGTGAGGTGATTCAGAACTTGTTCTTCTCAGACAAACGTTATGACTTGGGTGATGTGGGTCGTTACCGTATCAACAAGAAACTTGGTCTTGATACTGACATGTCTGTACGTGTACTGACTAAGGAGGATATTATCGAGATTATAAAGTATCTGATTCAGTTGATCAACTCAAAGGCTACTGTCGATGATATTGACCACCTCTCAAACCGTCGTGTTCGCACTGTTGGTGAGCAGTTGGGCAATCAGTTCTCTGTAGGTCTTGCTCGTATGAGTCGTACTATTCGTGAGCGTATGAATGTTCGTGACAATGAGGTGTTCACTCCTATAGATTTGATCAATGCCAAGACTATTTCGAGTGTCATCAACTCGTTCTTTGGTACTAACCCATTGTCGCAGTTTATGGACCAGACTAACCCATTGGCAGAGGTAACCCACAAACGTCGTCTTTCTGCCCTTGGTCCTGGTGGTCTGTCTCGTGAGCGTGCTGGATTCGAGGTACGTGACGTACACTATACTCACTATGGTCGTCTATGTCCTATCGAAAGTCCTGAAGGACCTAACATCGGACTTATTTCTTCATTGTGTGTATATGCTAAGATTAATGAGCTTGGCTTCATCGAAACTCCATATCGTAAGGTAGAAAATGGTGTGGCCAACCTCAAAAATGATGAAATACTATATCTGACTGCTGAGGAAGAAGAAAACCACGTAATCGGTCAAGGTAATGCACCGCTGAACGACGACGGAACATTCATTCGTGAAGTAGTGAAATGTCGTCAAGATGCGGACTTCCCTGTTGTTCCACCAACAGAAGTTGACTTGATTGACGTTTCTCCACAGCAGATTGCATCTATTGCGGCTTCGCTTATTCCTTTCTTGGAGCATGACGATGCTCACCGTGCACTGATGGGATCGAACATGATGCGTCAGGCCGTACCTTTGCTTCATAACGAGGCTCCTATCGTTGGTACTGGTATTGAGAAGCAGGTATGTGAGGACAGCCGCACCATGGTTACTGCAGAAGGCGAGGGTGTAATTGATTATGTTGATGCAACTACTATTCGTGTGCTCTATGATCGCACAGAGGATGAGGAGTTCGTTAGTTTCGAACCAGCCCTTAAGGAATACCGTATTCCGAAGTTCCGTCGTACCAACCAGAACATGACTATTGACCTTCGTCCTATTTGTGACAAGGGACAGCGTGTGAAGAAGGGCGACATCCTTACGGAAGGATATGCTACCGAGAACGGTGAACTGGCTCTTGGCCGCAACCTGCTCGTTGCCTATATGCCTTGGAAGGGTTACAACTATGAGGATGCTATCGTATTGAACGAGCGTATTGTTCGTGAGGACGTACTGACCTCTGTACACGTTGATGAATACTCTCTTGATGTACGCGAAACTAAGCGTGGTGCTGAAGAGTTCACTTCTGATATTCCCAATGTTAGTGAAGAAGCTACTAAGGATCTCGATGAGAATGGTATCATCCGTGTTGGTGCCCGTGTAGAACCAGGTGACATCTTGATTGGTAAGATTTCACCAAAGGGTGAGAGCGATCCTTCACCTGAAGAAAAATTGCTGCGTGCCATCTTCGGTGACAAGGCTGGTGATGTGAAAGACTCTTCACTGAAGGCTAATCCTTCATTGACAGGTGTTGTTATCGACAAGAAACTCTTTACCCGTGCTACTAAGACTCGTCAGGACAAACAGCAGGACAAGGTTAAGCTTGCAAAAATTGATGAAGAGCACAATGCCAAGATAGAAGATCTGAAGGATATTCTTGTAGAGAAACTTCTGGTATTGACAGATGGTAAAGTTTCACAAGGTGTGAAAGACTATACTGGTGCCGAAATCATTTCTAAGGGTAGTAAGTTTACTATGACCAACCTGAAGAACCTGGAGTATGGTGATGTACAGGTGAGCAACTGGACCGAGGATGATCACAACAACAAGATGATCGCTCAGTTGATCACCAACTTTATGAAGAAGTACAAACTCCTTGATGCAGAGATGAAGCGTAAGAAGTTTGCCATTACCATCGGTGATGAACTGCCTTCAGGAATCCTGCAGATGGGTAAGGTGTATGTTGCCAAGAAACGTAAGATAGGTGTCGGTGATAAACTCGCCGGACGTCACGGTAATAAGGGTATTGTGTCTAAGGTAGTTCGCCAGGAAGATATGCCGTTCTTGGAGGATGGTCGTCCAGTTGACTTGGTACTTAACCCACTGGGTGTGCCTTCTCGTATGAACCTTGGACAGATTTTTGAGGCTATCCTTGGTGCAGCAGGTAAACGTCTCGGTGTGAAGTTTGCTACTCCAATCTTCGATGGTGCAAAACTTGACGACCTCGCAGAATGGACCGACAAAGCAGGTCTGCCACGCCTCTGCTCAACACATCTGTATGATGGTGAGACTGGTGAGCGATTTGACCAGCCTGCTACTATCGGTATCACATACTTCCTCAAACTCGGCCACATGGTAGAAGACAAGATGCACGCCCGTTCTATCGGTCCGTACAGTCTCATCACTCAGCAACCTCTTGGAGGTAAGGCACAGTTCGGTGGTCAGCGTTTTGGAGAAATGGAGGTCTGGGCATTGGAAGCCTTCGGAGCCAGTCATGTGCTTCAGGAGATCCTTACCATCAAGTCAGACGACGTGGTTGGACGCAGCAAGGCCTACGAGGCTATTGTCAAGGGCGATCCCATGCCAACTCCCGACATCCCCGAATCGCTCAATGTATTGTTGCATGAGTTGAAGGGTCTTGGTCTAAGTATCAAGATGGATTAATCTGTGAGTTAACGAACAAAGAACAAAGTATATTAAGTATTGAAATATGGCTTTCAAGAAAGAATCAAAGATAAAGAGTAATTTTACCAAGATTACCATCGGTCTGGCTTCACCAGAGGAGATCCTTGAGAACTCCTGCGGTGAGGTGACCAAGCCTGAGACCATCAACTATCGCACCTATAAGCCTGAGCGCGACGGTCTGTTCTGCGAGCGCATCTTCGGTCCTACAAAGGACTATGAGTGTGCCTGCGGTAAGTATAAGCGCATTCGCTATAAGGGTATTGTTTGTGACCGATGCGGAGTAGAGGTGACTGAGAAGAAGGTTCGCCGTGAACGTGCTGGTCATATCGAGTTGGTAGTTCCGGTTGCCCATATTTGGTATTTCCGCAGCTTGCCTAATAAGATTGGTTATCTGTTGGGGCTGCCTACAAAGAAACTCGACTCTATCATCTACTACGAGCGATATGTTGTCATCCAGCCTGGTGTTATGGCTGGCCGTCAGGATGCAGAAGGAAATGCAGCAGTAGGTTCGAATATGTACGACCTGCTCACAGAAGATGAGTATAACGATATCATCGAGAACCAGATTTCTATCGAGAACAACTATCTCGATGATAGCGATCCCAATAAGTTTATTGCCAAGATGGGTGCAGAGGCTATCTATGACCTTCTCGTCCGTCTTGACCTCGACTCTCTGTCGTATGAACTGCGTGACCGTGCCAACAGCGACTCGTCTATGCAGCGCAAGAATGAGGCTTTGAAGCGTCTGCAGGTTGTTGAAGCTTTCCGCAATAGTGTAGAGAAGGGCATCAACCGTCCTGAGTGGATGATAATGAAAATTATCCCTGTAACTCCTCCTGAGTTGCGTCCACTCGTTCCACTGGATGGTGGTCGTTTCGCTACTTCCGACCTCAACGACCTATATCGTCGTGTCATCATTCGTAACAATCGTTTGAAGCGACTGATGGAAATTAAGGCTCCTGAGGTTATTCTGCGCAATGAGAAGCGTATGTTGCAGGAGGCTGTTGACTCTCTCTTCGACAACAGTCGTAAGTCTTCAGCTGTGAAGAGTGAGAGCAATCGTCCGCTCAAGTCTCTTAGCGATTCGCTGAAAGGTAAGCAAGGACGTTTCCGTCAGAACTTGCTCGGTAAACGTGTTGACTATTCTGCGCGTTCTGTAATCGTAGTAGGTCCTGAATTGAAGATGGGTGAGTGTGGTCTTCCTAAGTTGATGGCTGCCGAGCTCTATAAGCCATTCATCATCCGCAAGCTCATTGAGCGTGGAATTGTAAAGACTGTGAAGTCTGCCAAGAAGATTGTTGACCGTCGTGAACCGGTAATTTGGGATATCCTTGAGAATGTAATGAAAGGACATCCTGTGTTGCTCAACCGTGCGCCAACACTTCACCGTCTCGGTATTCAGGCCTTCCAACCCAAACTGATTGAGGGTAAGGCTATTCAGCTTCACCCATTGGCATGTACTGCATTTAACGCCGACTTTGATGGTGACCAGATGGCTGTCCATCTCCCATTGAGCAATGAGGCCGTGCTTGAAGCACAGATTCTGATGCTTCAGAGCCACAATATCCTGAACCCTGCCAATGGAGCTCCTATCACCGTACCTTCACAGGATATGGTGCTCGGTCTTTATTATATTTCTAAGATCCGTCCAGGTGCCAAGGGTGAAGGCTTGACTTTCTATGGTCCAGAAGAGGCTATCATTGCATACAACGAAGGTCGTTGTGACCTCCACGCTCAAGTGAAGGTTATGGTTGATGACCGTATTGATGGCAAACCTGTCCGCCATTTGGTGGAGACTTCTGTTGGTCGTGTTATCGTAAACGGTATCATTCCTGAAGAGGTTGGCTTTGTCAACAAGATCGTGTCTAAGAAGTCACTTCGCGATATCATTGCTGATGTGATTAAGAATGTAGGTTTTGCTGAAGCCTGTGAGTTCCTTGATGGTATCAAGAACCTTGGTTATCGTATGGCTTATGAGGCAGGACTTTCGTTCAACCTTGACGATATCATTATTCCGGAATCTAAGAAGGACCTTGTAGCTAAGGGTAATGAGGAAATCCGTCAAATTACCGAGAACTATAACATGGGTTTCATTACCGACAACGAACGTTATAATCAGGTAATTGATACCTGGACACATATCAATAACGACCTTGGTAATGTGCTGATGAAGGAAATGACAGAGGCCGACCAGGGTTTCAATGCCGTATTCATGATGCTCGACTCTGGAGCCCGTGGTAGTAAAGACCAGATTCGTCAGCTTTCAGGTATGCGTGGTCTGATGGCCAAACCGCAGAAAGCTGGTGCTGAGGGTGCACAGATTATTGAGAACCCAATTCTGTCGAACTTTAAGGAAGGTATGTCAGTGCTGGAGTACTTCATCTCTACCCATGGTGCACGTAAGGGTCTTGCCGATACCGCTATGAAAACAGCCGACGCCGGTTATCTGACACGTCGTCTGGTTGACGTTTCCCATGATGTGATCATCAATGAGGAAGACTGTGGTACACTGCGCGGACTCGTTTGCACTGCATTGAAGAATGGTGATGAAGTCATTTCAACTCTCTATGAGCGTATTATCGGTCGTGTATCTGTTCATGATATTATTCATCCTTCAACCGGAGAACTTATCGTTGCTGCCGGTGAGGAAATAACTGAGCCAATTGCACAGGCTATTGAAGATTCGCCCATTGAGAGTGTTGAAATCCGTTCTGTGCTTACTTGTGAGTCGAAGCATGGTGTCTGCATGAAGTGTTACGGACGCAACCTTGCCACACGTCGTATGGTACAGAAGGGTGAGGCTGTCGGTGTGATTGCTGCTCAGGCTATTGGTGAACCAGGTACACAGCTTACTCTTCGTACGTTCCACGCCGGCGGTGTGGCTGCCAATGCTGCTGCCAATGCCAGCATCGTGGTGAAAAACGACTCTCGTATCGAATTTGAGGAAGTACGTACCGTACCATTTGATGAAGATGGTCGCGAATGTGAGATGGTTGTCAGCCGTCTGGGTGAAGTACGTTTCGTAGATCCCAATACCAATATCGTTCTTTCTTCGATGAACGTACCTTACGGTTCTTCTCTCTATTTCAAGCATGGAGCTTTGGTTAAGAAGGGCGACAAACTTGCACAGTGGGATCCGTTTAACGCCGTCATCGTTTCTGAATACGCAGGAACCTTGAAGTTCCACGATGTAATTGAAGGTATTACTTACCGTGCCGAGACCGACGAAACCACAGGTCTTACTGAAAAGATTGTCACCGAGTCGAAAGACAAGTCTAAGGTACCTACCTGTGATATTATTGACGCTAACGGTGAGGTTGCTGGAACATACAACTTCCCTGTGGGTGGTCACGTAGTAGTTGAAGATGGTCAGACTATTAAAACGGGTGAGACCCTCGTTAAGATTCCTCGTGCAGCTGCCAAGGGTGGTGACATTACGGGTGGTCTGCCTCGAGTAACAGAGTTGTTCGAGGCACGTAACCCAAGTAACCCAGCCATTGTATCTGAAATTGATGGTGAGGTAACCATGGGTAAGGTGAAGCGCGGTAACCGTGAAATCATCGTTACATCAAAGACTGGTGAGCAGCGCAAGTATCTCGTATCGTTGTCTAAGCAGATTCTGGTACAGGAACACGATGCCGTACGTGCAGGAACTCCGCTGTCAGATGGTGTTATTACTCCAGCAGACATCCTTGCTATCAAGGGTCCCACGGCTGTACAGGAATATATCGTGAATGAAGTACAGGATGTGTATCGTCTGCAGGGTGTGAAGATTAACGATAAGCACTTCGAGATTATCGTACGCCAGATGATGCGTAAGGTACAGATCAACGATCCAGGCGATACCTCATTCCTTGAGCAGGAGATTGTTGATAAACTCGACTTTGCAGAAGAGAACGATCGTATCTGGGGCAAGAAAGTTGTTGTAGATGCTGGTGACTCAGAGAACCTTCAGAAAGGTCAAATTGTTACCGCACGCAAACTGCGCGACGAGAACTCAATGCTGAAGCGTCGCGACCTTAAATTGGTTCAGGTACGTGATGCTGTTGCTGCTACCTCTACCCAGATTCTGCAGGGTATCACCCGTGCCGCTCTTCAGACCAAGTCGTTCATGTCGGCTGCATCGTTCCAGGAAACCACTAAGGTGCTCAACGAAGCTGCTATCCGTGGTAAGGTTGATTACCTTGAGGGCATGAAGGAGAATGTGATTACTGGTCACTTGATTCCAGCCGGAACTGGTCTTCGCGAATTTGAAAAGATTATCGTAGGCTCGAAAGAAGAGTATGAGCGCATGCAAGCTAATAAGAAAAATGTGCTTGACTTTGCCAACGAACCTGCAATGGACGAGAAATAATTCTCGCTCCTGACTAATATATCAAAGTGCTGCTATTGTCTGAAAGGACGGTAGCAGCGTTTTTTTGTATGTTATTTCTATATAGGCATGTTATTTCTATATAGGCATGTTATTTCTATATAGGCATCATGCTTAGTTGGATTTGGCTTCTCTGCAAAGTTCCTTTCAATTTGGTCCTGTCGATAGCATTGTTATCCCTTCGGATCATTCCTGGGTATTGAGTAAACTATTAAGAACGCATACATGATGCCTACTATAAATACTTGAATTATTCCTTTGTTATTAGCACGATTATTCGTAAATTCGCACATGAAAACTAATTCATGAAATGTTAAAAGTATAAATGAATTGAATATGGAGAATATGTTAAACTTGTGCCGAGAACGTTTCTCGGTTCGTAAATTTACTTCCGAGACAGTATCTCATGAGGATTTAGAATATGTGATGGAATGTGTGCGTATGGCCCCATCTGCTGTCAATAAACAGCCTTGGCATTGGATCGCGGTGAGGAGCGACGAAGGCAAAAGCAAGTTGCAGGAGTGTTATGATCGTGAATGGTTCAAGACTGCTCCGATGTATATTATCGGCATGAAGAATGTTGAGGAAAACTGGGTTCGCAAGTATGATGGTAAACCACATGGTGACGTTGATGTTGCCATTGCTGCAGAGCATTTATGTCTGGCTGCTACAGAGCGTGGACTTGGTACATGTTGGGTGTGCAATTATGATACAGATAAGATGCAACAATATTTTGGTCGTGACGGTTTTGAAGTTGTGGTGGTAGTTCCTATAGGACATGTTGCTCCTGACTGTCCGAAAGCGGAGAAAAAGCGCAAGCCATTAACGGATATTATGGATGTGATATAAAAATATCTGGTTTATCTGGGAAATGGAGTAATCAAATCAATATAGAACAAAACAAAACTGCTGAACATTTTTGTATATTTGAACAACCACAAACGAATATATGATAATGGACAGCAGTTTTCTTTTGTCATGCATGGGCTTTATAGTCTTGAACGTATAAAAAGACTTGTATAGTAGGTAGCCTCATATCAATCCAGAATTTGAGTTTTCGGAAATAAATCGAACATCGAACACTTGTCATGCCGTAATCTGTTGTATGATAGCGGTTTTAGATGGTGTTCGGCGTTCGTATTTTGAGGTTTTCCGAACACCAATCGAACACCAAAGAACACCCGCAAAACCTTCATGTCAACATTCCTATCATCTAAATGCAAGTTAATCAAAAGTGCGCTTTTATTATAAATAAGGTATAGCCCGATATTTTGCCAAAGCATTTCAATATTAGGCAAAAGTATTGCCCAACGTTTGGCAAGAGTGTTTTCAACGTTTGTTAAAGGTATTATCCAATGTTTGGCAAGAGTGTTTTCAACGTTTGATAAAGGTGTTATCCAACGTTTGATAAAAGTGTTATCCGACGTTTGATAAAGGTGTTATCCAACGTTTGATAAAAGTGTTATCCAACGTTTGGCAAGGTGTTGATAAATATCAAGCCGTTCATCATCAAGCAGGAACAACCAATTTCTCCAGAGATGCGATGGCTTACCAACAGATGATAGAAGGGTGGTCGATAATGCCGTTATAAGATTTTCGACCACCCACTTAATCGTATATCTTACAATGTGTTATCCCATATCGGTGGTCGATGGTCGATTATTTGCTACGTCGCGTGTGCGTGCATACGTGTGTGCGCACGCATACCTTATTATATGGATGTTATACCAAATATCATTTCATGGATGTATAATTTGTGGATAAAGAAAATAATGTATAACCTTGCATCCGGAAACGCTTATGTATTGGTGAAATGAGAAGAAATCAAAGAAAAAGTAGAATCTAACTCTTATTATTTTTATATGAAACAAAAATTAAACTGTTGCAAATTTGTTGCCATGCTCTTGGCTTTTACCGCCATCTCCTGCTCTGAGATCGATGGGTTGCAGAACAACGGTATGTCTGACAAGAAGATTTGCTTTACTGCTATGTTGCAGAAAGGATGGAACGAAGGTGAAAAAACTCGTGGGGCTGTGTCTGAGCCGGCAGCACTTGCCCAAGAGCAGATGGTGCTAGAGGCAGAAGACCAACTCGACACCCTCTCTATCGCATGCTATTGAAGCAGACAATGAAGAATTGAGGGGTTAATTACCCTCCCCTGTACACAAACCCGTTGCGCATTCAATGATGCCGCTGAGGTAGGGGATTTCGGCGTGAGTGCCGTTTACACCAAAGGTTCTACTATTTCTTCCTTGTATCATGATCAGCAAGTCACCAAGAGCGGTAACAACTGGTTTACCGCAGGCAACGAGATGTGGCCTACCGAAGGATCTCTGTCGTTTTATGCTTATGCACTTTATCAGCGTGCCGCCTTGTCTTATATATCTACAGCTGCTGATTTCGCCAAGAATAAAGTCATCCGCTACGTGGCAGATACGGATATAGACCATCACCCCGATTTTATTGTAGCCAAAAACGAAGCTATTGCTTATAACATTTCTACTGCCAGCAAACCTGTGGAGCTTGCTTTCAGCCATGCCCTTACTGCCCTTACCTTTGCCGTAGATGCAGAAATGATACCAGGAAAGGCGAAACGTATCACTATAAAAGGAGTGAATGGACAGGTTGACTATGATTTTGCTCCCATTCTCGTTAGGTTTGAACGGTTCCTCGTCGTGTCTTCGATAGTTTCTTGTTCGACTCTCGATCCTCTTTCGTTCGGTCTTCGACATATCCTCGTTCGGTTCTCGATCGGTCTTCGATAGACTAACGAATGACGAATGAGAAGCAATCGTGTGTTAAGCGAAAAAGCATGGTTCTTCTGTTGTATCCAGTTGGGGGCGTTGGAAGTGATGCCTGTTAATATAATTGCGTTGTTTTATATTGTACGATAAATGGCTTGTTGCAAAGGTATCTTTTTGTTTTGGAAATCATCCTTAGGTACGGTTGCAAAGATACAACATCACATAATCCAAATGTCCGTCCTTGTCCGTCTTTGAGATTATTTTTAGGTTCTATTAACTTTTCTACGGATTTTTTATAAGTTCTGCGCATTGAATAGCAAAACGCTTTTGATAAAGATCAGTAGTCAATCAATAAGTTGCCATATCGTTTATTGATAACAATCCTTAACCGGTTGTCTGATGGTCTGTGAGTATCATTTATCGCAGTTTGCAATCTTTAGTTCTTTATAATGCAATTCTGTTGGTGCAGGTATTGATGGCTTTATGGGAGTATATATAATGAAAATGGTCTTTTCTGCTTGACGTTAGAGATATTCCATCAGTACGTCCCATACGGCGATGATGTGGCAGATGCTGCCAGCTAAGACGAAGAAGTGGAAAACGCTGTGCATATATCGTTTCTTGTTGAGCGAATAGAATACTGCACCGGTAATATAGGCTACTCCTTCAGCAATAATCCATGCCACAGCAGCAGTAGATACGGAGTCGATCAATGGCTTGAATGCCACAAGAACAGAAAGGCCCATGCCTACGAAACAAAATGTCTCAAGATTAGAATGCTCCTTGAGCTTGATGAAACTGATGGCGGTGCCGACTATGGCACAAAGCCACACAAAGGTGAACAGCGACCATCCCCAGTAGCCTTGGCTGCGTAGCGCAATAAGTGTAAGAGGGGAGTAGCTGCCTGCTATGTGCCAGTAGATGGCAGCGTGGTCCCATTTGCGCAACCGTTCTTTCCACTTTGAATGTCTGGGGAGTGCATGGTATGCTGTGGATGCCATATATGATCCTAACATGCCAAAGAGATAGAGACACACGCCGAGGCGTGCCCAAGGGTTGTCACCTTTGAATACCATGACGAGAAACACAATGCCGAACGCCAAGCCTAATAGTATGCCGCCAGCGTGTGACCATGTGTTCCAAAGTTCTTCTTTATGTGTGTATCTTATAGCCATCGTTTGCAAAGATACGAAATATTTTTGGTTTATTAGGAAAATGAAGTGATAAAGTCTGAATAATAATATTTTGTTTCGTATATATTATATGGATCGCATGCTTCTATACGCGCGTACATTATATTATCGTGATATTATCGTGTATTCATTTGATAGAGTTTGAACTTACCTAAGGTTTACGTTGGACTTGCTTGGGACTTGCTTGGGACTTGCTTGGGACTTGCTTTGTACGTCTTCAGAAGTTTCGTGTGTAGAAAAGTAGTGACGACCCGAATGCATCCCGAATGCATCCCGAAGCCCGATGACGCTTGTGCGAGAAAAGGCGGTAAGGATTTCCTTCTTGTGCGAGATTGGCAAGTGCGGCTTGCTTTACTTGGAATGATGTGAGGACTGTGTTGCTGTGGGCGGAAACAGATTTGTGGTTGAGTTGACAAAAGCTTGCTGATGAGTTATGGTAATCCTCTCTTTCTCTGTTTTTATAGAACTTTTATCTGTTAAATATTGCAAAAACACTTATAAAATGTTAAATAATAAAAATGCAGGTGGTATTTGTCTCTTATATATTAGGTAGTTAGGCAAAAAGTTAGTACCTTTGCACCCCAAAAGCGCCTAATATCAATGGGGTAGCTATGTCAAGTTGAGTAATAACAAACAATATAATAAATTAAAAAACAAACAATTATGCCTACAATTTCACAATTGGTAAGAAAAGGCAGAAAGGTGCTCGTTGAGAAGAGCAAATCTCCCGCTTTGGATTCATGTCCTCAGCGTCGTGGAGTTTGCGTTCGTGTATATACAACGACTCCTAAGAAGCCTAATTCGGCTATGCGTAAGGTAGCCCGTGTACGTCTGACAAACCAGAAAGAGGTAAACTCTTACATTCCTGGAGAAGGACACAACTTGCAGGAGCACTCAATCGTTCTCGTTCGCGGTGGACGTGTGAAGGACCTTCCTGGTGTACGTTATCACATCGTTCGTGGTACTCTTGATACCGCAGGTGTTGCAAGCCGTACACAGCGTCGTTCTAAGTATGGTGCTAAGCGTCCTAAGGCCAAGAAATAATAGCCGGTGAGGGTTATTTGGCTCGAAAAATCAAAAGTAAAACGTTTTGCTGGAGAATTGTTATAGACAGGTTGAGTAAATGCTCATGTGAGAGCGTTGAAGAACAAGCAAGAACAGCCCCACGCAGACAACAAAACAAAAAAACAAAAAATGAGAAAAGCAAAACCAAAGAAGCGTGTGATCCTTCCAGATCCAGTCTTCAATGACAAAAAAGTGTCTAAGTTCGTTAACCATCTGATGTATGATGGCAAGAAATCAATCTCTTATGAGATTTTCTACAATGCTCTTGAAACCGTAAAGGATAAGATGCAGAATGAAGAGAAATCTGCTCTTGAGATTTGGAAGCAGGCTCTCGACAACATCACTCCTCAGGTTGAGGTTAAGAGTCGTCGTATCGGTGGTGCAACCTTTCAGGTTCCTACTGAAATCCGTCCCGATCGCAAGGAGAGTATCTCTATGAAGAATATGATTTCTTTTGCACGCAAGCGTAGCGGTAAGTCAATGGCTGACAAGCTTGCTGCTGAGATTATGGACGCATTTAACAATCAGGGTGGTGCCTACAAGCGCAAGGAGGACATGCATCGCATGGCTGAGGCTAACCGTGCTTTTGCCCACTTCAGATTCTAATTATAATACAAGGAGAAGAAAGAAATGGCAAATCGCGACTTACATTTGACTCGTAATATCGGTATTATGGCTCACATCGATGCCGGTAAAACCACTACTTCTGAGCGTATCCTTTTCTATACAGGAAAGACTCATAAGATTGGTGAGGTGCACGATGGCGCTGCTACCATGGACTGGATGGCTCAGGAGCAGGAGCGTGGTATCACTATTACCTCTGCTGCTACTACCTGTAACTGGACTTGGCAGGGTAAATCATTCAAAATCAACTTGATTGACACTCCAGGACACGTTGACTTCACTGCTGAGGTTGAGCGTTCACTGCGTGTTCTTGACGGAGCTGTTGCTACTTATAGTGCTGCTGACGGTGTACAGCCTCAGTCAGAAACTGTTTGGCGTCAGGCAGATAAGTACAATGTTCCACGTATCGGTTATGTAAACAAGATGGACCGTTCTGGTGCTGACTTCTTTGAGACTGTACAGCAGATGCGCGACATTCTTGGTGCTAACCCTGTAGTTATCCAGGTGCCCATTGGTGCTGAGGAGAACTTTAAAGGTGTGGTTGACCTTATCAAGATGAAGGCTATCCTGTGGCACGACGAGACCATGGGTGCTGAATATGATTTAGAGGAAATTCCTGCTGATCTTCAGGATGAGTGCGACGAGTGGCGTAATAAGCTGCTTGAAGCTGCCGCTGAATATGATGAGGCCTTGATGGAGAAATACTTTGATGATCCTAACTCAATCACTGAGGATGAGGTTATCGCCGCTATCCGTAAGGGTTGTGTAAGCATGGCCTGCACTCCTATGGTTTGTGGTTCTTCATATAAGAACAAGGGCGTACAGCCTCTGCTCGACTATGTTTGTGCATTCCTCCCATCTCCTATCGACATTGAGGTAGTTAAGGGTACTAACCCTGATACTGATGAGGAAGAAGATCGTAAGCCCAGCGAGACAGAGCCTACTTCAGCTCTTGCGTTCAAGATTGCTACCGACCCATACATGGGCCGTCTGGTATTCTTCCGCGTTTACTCAGGTAGCGTAAAAGCTGGTTCTTACGTTTACAATCCACGTTCAGGTAAGAAAGAGCGTATCAGCCGTCTGTTCCAGATGAACTCAAACAAGGAAATTCCTATGGAGTCTATCGACGCTGGTGATATCGGTGCGGGTGTTGGTTTCAAGGATATCCGTACTGGTGATACTCTCTGTGATGAAGATCATCCTATCGTACTTGAGTCTATGAGTTTCCCTGATACTGTGATTTCTATTGCCGTAGAACCTAAGTCACAGGCCGACATTGCTAAGCTTGACAATGGTCTTGCTAAGCTTGCCGAGGAAGACCCAACCTTTACTGTCCGTACTGATGAGCAGAGTGGTCAGACTATTATCTCAGGTATGGGTGAGCTTCACCTCGATATTATCATCGACCGTCTGAAGCGCGAATTCAAAGTAGAATGTAACCAGGGTAAGCCTCAGGTTAACTACAAAGAAGCCATCACCAAGACGGTTAACCTCCGTGAGGTTTATAAGAAGCAGTCAGGTGGTCGCGGTAAGTTCGCTGACATCATTGTTAATGTTGGACCAGTTGATGACGATTGGGATATCAAGGAGAATGGTGGACTTCAGTTCGTCAACGAAGTTAAGGGTGGTAACATTCCTAAGGAATTCATTCCATCAATCCAGAAAGGATTTGAGACAGCCATGAAGAACGGTATCCTCGGTGGTTACCCCGTTGATTCACTTAAGGTAGTTGTTGTTGACGGTTCGTTCCACCCAGTTGACTCTGACCAGCTCTCATTCGAAATCGCCGCTCAAATGGCTTATAAGGAAGCTTGTGCACAGGCTAAGCCCGTACTTATGGAGCCTATCATGAAACTCGAAGTTGTTACTCCAGAGGAGAACATGGGTGACGTGATCGGTGACTTGAACAAGCGTCGTGGCCAGGTAGAAGGAATGGAAGAAGGTCGCAGCGGTGCTCGCATCGTTAAGGCTCAGGTACCTCTGTCAGAGATGTTCGGTTATGTAACCGCTCTCCGTACCATTACTTCTGGTCGTGCAACCAGTTCTATGGAATATGATCACCACGCTCCTCTGTCAAGCACATTGGCTAAGGCTGTGCTCGAGGAAGTTAAGGGACGTGCCGATCTCGTATAATGCAATTTAGGAGTGCCGCTGAGCAAATGACTCTTTAGCGGCCTCCTTTCAATATTTTTATTCATCAATTTATAATTCAAGACAAATGAGTCAGAAAATTCGTATCAAGCTGAAGTCTTATGATCACAAGTTGGTTGACAAGTCTGCAGAGAAAATCGTGAAAGCTGTTAAGGCTACAGGCGCTATCATCAGCGGTCCTATCCCCTTGCCAACCCACAAGCGCATCTTCACTGTTAACCGTTCAACCTTCGTTAACAAGAAATCTCGCGAGCAGTTCCAGCTCTCAGATTACAAACGTCTGATTGACATCTATAGCTCTACAGCAAAAACTGTTGATGCTTTGATGAAGCTCGAACTCCCCAGCGGTGTTGAAGTTGAGATCAAGGTCTAGTAACGATTAAGTAAGATACAAAAACGAATTTATTTATTATTATTAAAAAGTAATTGAAATGCCAGGATTAATTGGAAAGAAAATCGGAATGACATCCGTATTCAGTGCCGACGGTAAGAATGTACCGTGCACTGTTATCGAAGCCGGTCCTTGTGTTGTTACTCAAGTAAAGACCGTCGAGAAAGACGGTTATGCTGCCCTTCAGCTGGCCTTTGGTGACAAGAAAGAAAAGAACACCACTAAGGCTATGCAAGGTGTATTCAAGAAAGCAGGTACAACACCTAAGGCTCACTTGGCCGAGTTCAAATTTGACGAAGAGCATAATCTCGGTGATGTTATCACTGTAGAGTTGTTTAGCGACAATGACTTCGTTGACGTTGTAGGAACTTCTAAGGGTAAGGGCTTCCAGGGCGTTATGAAGCGTCATGGCTTCGGTGGTGTTGGTCAGGCTACCCACGGTCAGGATGACCGCGCACGTAAGCCAGGTTCTATCGGTGCTTGTTCGTACCCCGCTAAGGTGTTTAAGGGAATGCGCATGGGCGGTCACATGGGTAGTGAGCGCGTAACCACGCAGAATCTCAAAGTATTGAAAGTAATACCGGAACACAATCTTATCCTTGTCAAAGGTAGTGTTGCTGGTTGTAATGGTTCAACCGTTTTAATTCAGAAGTAAGCAATGGAAATTAACGTATTAGATATCAATGGTCAGGAGACCGGAAGAAAGGTTACGTTAAACGAATCTATCTTCGGAATTGAACCAAATGACCACGTTCTTTATTTGGACGTAAAGCAGTATCTCGCTAACCAGCGTCAGGGTACACATAAGGCTAAGGAAAGAAGTGAGCATGCAGGTTCAACCCGTAAGCTCGGTCGTCAGAAAGGTGGCGGCGGTGCACGTCATGGTGATATTAACTCTCCTCTGTTGCGTGGTGGTGGTCGCGTATTCGGTCCCCGTCCGCGTGACTATCGTTTCAAACTCAACAAAAAAGTAAAGGTTCTTGCACGTAAGTCTGCTCTGTCTTACAAGGCACAGGAGAATGCAATCATTGTTGTTGAAGACTTCAATTTTGAGGCTCCAAAAACTAAAGATTTCATAAAAGTTGCTAAAAATCTTAAAGTTGAGGGCAAAAAACTGCTGATGGTTTTGCCAGAAGCAAATAAAAATGTATATTTGTCAGCTCGTAATTTGCAGCGCTCTGAAATTGCCCTTGCAGCACAGCTCAATACATACAAAGTTTTGAATGCTGATGTGATGGTGATCACTGAGAATTCGCTCAAGGCTATCGAGGCTGTTTTAAACAAATAAAGGAGACATAGAATATGACATATATCATCAAGCCTCTGATTTCAGAGAAAATGAATAATATCACAGAGAAGTCTTCTGCTGACAGAACTTTCAAGGCTAAGACCGGTGCCCACAAGGGTGAGATGGTTACTAAGAAGGCTCAGGCTAAATACGGTTTTATCGTAAAGCCTGAAGCCAAAAAGCTTGAGATTAAGTCAGAGATCGAAGCTCTGTATAATGTTACAGTAGAGAATGTGAACACACTTCGCTATGCCGGCAAGCGCTCTCAGCGTTACACCAAGGCAGGACTCGTGAGAGGCCAGAAGAATGCGTTCAAGAAGGCAATCGTTACTCTTAAGGAGGGCGACACTATTGATTTTTATAGCAATATTTAAAATAAAAAATGGCAGTACGTAAATTTAAACCCGTTACTCCGGGTCAAAGACACAAGATTATTGGCACGTTCGAGGATATTACTGCATCCGTGCCAGAGAAGTCTCTCGTTTACGGTAAGCGTTCTACCGGTGGTCGAAACAACACCGGTAAGATGACCGTTCGTTATATGGGCGGTGGTCACAAGAAGAAGTATCGTTTGGTCGACTTCAAGCGAGAGAAAGATGGTGTTCCAGCCGTAGTAAAGACAATTGAATACGATCCGAACCGTTCGGCTCGTATTGCATTGCTTTTCTATGCTGATGGTGAAAAACGTTATATCATTGCTCCTAACGGACTGCAGGTTGGTGCAACCTTGATGTCAGGAGAGGATGCAGCGCCTGAGGTAGGTAATGCACTCCCATTGGCTAACATTCCCGTTGGTACCGTCATCCACAACATTGAGATGCGTCCCGGTCAAGGTGCTAAGCTCGTTCGTTCGGCTGGTAATTTCGCTCAGTTGACTTCTCGTGAGGGCAGTTATTGTGTAATTAAGCTTCCTTCAGGAGAGACTCGTCAGATTCTCTCTGCTTGTAAGGCTACAGTAGGTAGTGTAGGAAACTCTGACCACGCACTTGAGCAGTCTGGTAAGGCTGGTCGCTCACGCTGGTTGGGCCGTCGTCCTCACAACCGTGGTGTTGTTATGAACCCGCATGATCACCCAATGGGTGGTGGTGAAGGACGTCAGTCTGGAGGTCACCCACGTTCACGCAAGGGCTTGTACGCTAAGGGTCTCAAGACTCGTGCACCTAAGAAGCTTTCAAACAAGTATATTATTGAAAGAGCTAACAAGAAGTAATCACGAAGTTAATTAGAGTAAATTATGAGTCGTTCATTAAAAAAAGGCCCTTACATCAACGTATCTCTCGAGAAGAAAGTTCTTGCCATGAATGAGAGTGGCAAAAAGAGTGTCGTTAAGACATGGGCTAGAGCTTCAATGATTTCCCCCGATTTCGTGGGACATACAGTTGCAGTTCACAACGGAAATAAGTTCATTCCTGTTTACATTACTGAAAACATGGTTGGTCACAAGCTCGGAGAGTTTGCCCCCACTCGTCGCTTCGGCGGACATGCTGGTAATAAGAAATAACAGGCTAATCCACCAGAAATAAAAAGAATAAAATAATGGGAGCAAGAAAAAAAATTGCGGCTAATAAAAGACAAGAAGCCAAAAAGACACAGTATTTTGCAAAGCTGAAAGGTGTTCCTTCTTCTCCACGCAAGATGCGCTATGTCGTTGATATGATTCGAGGCATGGAAGTTAATCGTGCACTTGGCGTACTGAGATTCTCGAAGAAGGCCGCTTCGGCTGACGTTGAGAAACTTTTGCGTTCAGCTATTGCCAACTGGGAAGCCAAAAACGATCGCAAGGCTGAAGATGGCGAACTTTACGTAACACGCGTCTTCGTTGATGAAGGTGTTACAATGAAACGTATGAGACCGGCACCTCAGGGTCGTGGATACCGCATTCGTAAGCGTTCTAACCACGTTACTCTGTTTGTTGATGCTAAAACTAATGATAAATAATAAGTATGGGACAGAAAATAAATCCAATTAGCAACCGTCTTGGAATTATCAAAGGTTGGGATTCAAATTGGTTCGGAGGCAAGGACTTCGGAGATAACTTGGTAGAGGATCAGAAAATCCGCAAGTACCTCAACGAACGTCTGGCTAAAGCTAGCGTATCAAAAATTGTCATCGAACGTACATTGAAGCTCGTTACCATTACTATTTGTACCGCTCGCCCCGGTATTGTCATTGGTAAAGGTGGACAGGATGTCGATAAATTGAAAGAGGAACTGAAGAAGCTCTATGATAAAGAGATTCAAATCAATATCTTCGAAGTGAAGAGACCTGAGCTCGATGCAACAATCGTTGCCAACAACATCGCTCGCCAGATAGAAGGCAAAATCGCTTACCGCCGTGCTATCAAGATGGCTGTTGCCAACACCATGCGTGCAGGAGCAGAAGGTATTAAAGTACAGATCTCCGGTCGTTTGAACGGTGCTGAAATTGCACGCAGCGAAATGATCAAAGAAGGTCGTACTCCACTCCACACTTTCCGTGCTGATATTGACTACTGCCAGGCAGAGGCTCTTACAAAAGTTGGACTGCTGGGATTGAAGGTTTGGATTTGCCGTGGAGAAGTTTACGGTAAGGTTGATCTGGCTCCAAACTTCACTCAGGAGAAAGGCATGGGTCGCTCTAATGGTGGTAACAATGGTGGCAGAAAGTTCCGTAATAGAAAAAAGTAATTAACGTTAAAGTAAGAAGCTAACATGTTACAGCCTAAGAGAGTAAGATATAGAAGACCTCAAGATGGACGTGGCAATAAAGGCAACGCTCACAGAGGTACGCAACTGGCCTTCGGTTCTTTCGGTATCAAGACACTTGACGCCAAGTGGATTGACAGCCGTCAGATTGAGGCAGCCCGTGTTGCTATCAACCGTTATATGAACCGTGAAGGTCAGGTATGGATCCGCATCTTCCCCGACAAACCTATCACCCGCAAGCCTGCTGATGTACGTATGGGTAAAGGTAAAGGTGACCCCGCAGGATGGGTTGCTCCGGTAACTCCCGGACGCATCCTCTTCGAGGTTGAAGGTGTTCCTTTTGAGACAGCCAAAGAGGCTCTTCGCCTCGGCGCTCAGAAGTTGCCTGTTAAGACTAAGTTTGTTGTTCGACGTGATTACGATAAAAACGCTTAATTTATGAAGACAAAGGAAATCAAAGAGCTCGAGACCAAAGAATTGGCCGAGAAATTGGAGACTGAAGTTGCCAAGTACAACATGATGAAGATTAATCATGCAGTAACTCCTGTGGAAAATCCATCTCAGATTAAAGCAGCACGTCGTGATATCGCGCGTATGAAGACGGAGCTCCGTCAAAGAGAACTTAACAAATAATAATGGTTCAGATGGAAACAAGAAATTTAAGAAAGACAAGACAGGGTGTTGTCATCAGCAACAAAATGGATAAAACCATTGTTATTGCCGCTAAGTTCAAAGAGAAGCACCCTATTTATGGTAAGTTTGTCCAGAAGACAAAGAAGTACCATGCTCATGATGAGAATAACGAGTGCAACGTAGGTGACACCGTTCTTGTTATGGAGACCCGTCCCTTGTCGAAGACAAAGAGATGGAGATTAGTACAAATCGTAGAAAAAGCTAAGTAATTATGATACAAGCAGAATCAAGACTGACAGTAGCAGACAACAGCGGCGCTCGCGAGGCCCTTTGCATTCGTGTATTGGGTGGTACACGCCGTCGTTATGCAAGTGTAGGTGATGTGATCGTTGTTGCTATCAAGAACGCCATCCCTACTAGTGATGTTAAAAAGGGTGCAGTATCAAAGGCTTTGGTTGTTCGCACAAAGAAAGAGATTCGTCGTGCTGATGGTTCTTATATCCGTTTCGACGATAATGCTTGTGTGCTTTTGAACAATGCTGGTGAGCTCCGCGGAAGCCGTATTTTCGGTCCTGTTGCACGTGAGTTGCGTGCTGTAAATATGAAGGTCGTTTCACTGGCACCTGAGGTTCTTTAACATTATAAAGTATTAAAGAAATGAGTAAGTTACATATTAAAAAAGGTGATGAGGTAATCGTCCTCGCTGGTAAGAATAAAAACAGCAAGGGAAAGGTGCTCAAAGTCTTGGTAAAGGAAGAAAAGGCTATTGTTGAAGGAGTCAATATGGTTTCTAAAAGCACTAAGCCTAATGCCCAGAACCCTCAGGGAGGTATTATCAAGCAAGAAGCTCCTATTCATATCTCAAATATTAGTCTGATTGACCCGAAGAGCGGTAAGCCTACTCGTGTTTCTATCAAACATGATGGCAAAAACGTAATCCGTGTCTCTAAAAAGTCAGGGGAGGAAATTAAGTAATGGATACAGCACAGTTAAAGAAAGAGTATAAGGAGAAAATTGCTCCAGCTCTCCAGAAGCAGTTCAACTACACTTCAGCCATGCAGATTCCTGTCCTGAAGAAAATTGTTATCAACCAGGGTTTGGGTGATGCAACTCAGGATAAGAAAATCATTGATGTTGCTATCAATGAAATTTCTACTATCGCTGGACAGAAGGCCGTTGCAACCTATTCCAAGAAGGATATTGCTAACTTCAAACTTCGTAAGAAGATGCCTATCGGTGTTATGGTAACTTTGCGTCGTGAGCGTATGTATGAGTTCCTTGAGAGACTCGTACGTGTTGCTTTGCCTCGTATCCGTGACTTCAAGGGTATCGAAAGCAAGTTTGATGGTCGTGGTAACTATACTCTTGGTGTTCAGGAGCAGATTATCTTCCCTGAAATCAACATTGACTCAGTGGACCGCATCCAGGGTATGAACATTACCTTCGTTACTTCGGCTACTACCGACGAAGAAGGTTATGCTCTCCTCAAAGCTTTCGGTCTGCCATTCAAAAACGCTAAAAAAGATTAATAGATATGGCAAAAGAATCTATGAAGGCTCGCGAGGTAAAGCGTGCTAAGATGGTTGCTCAATACGCCGAGAAACGTGCTGCCCTGAAGAAAATCATCGCAACAACAGAGGATCCCGCAGAAGCTTACGAGGCAGCTCGTAAACTTCAAAGCATTCCTAAGAATGCTAATCCTATCCGTCTGCACAACCGTTGCAAGATTACAGGACGCCCCAAAGGTTATATGCGTCAGTTTGGACTGTCGCGTATTCAGTTCCGTGAGATGGCCTCAAACGGTCTGATTCCAGGCGTAAAGAAAGCAAGTTGGTAATCAACATTTGAATCGAAAGAGATTATTTATTTAATATTGTCGGGGTTGTCCCGATTAATTAAACATTTTATTTTATGACAGATCCAATAGCAGATTATCTGACAAGACTCAGAAACGCAATTATGGCTCATCACCGTGTTGTTGAAGTTCCTGCGTCTAACTTGAAGAAGGAAATCACTAAGATCCTCTTCGAGAAGGGTTACATCTTGAACTACAAGTTCGTAGAAGATGGACCTCAGGGAAGTATCAAAGTTGCTTTGAAGTATGACCCTGCAACAAAGGCAAATGCCATTAAGTGTTTGAAACGCGTATCGACTCCAGGTCTTCGCAAATACACTGGCTACAAAGACATGCCGAGAGTTATTAACGGATTAGGTATTGCAATCTTATCTACATCCCAAGGTGTAATGACAGACAAAGAAGCTTCTGATTTGAAGATTGGTGGCGAAATACTTTGTTATGTATATTAAATTGGAGGAATAGCATATGTCAAGAATAGGTAAATTGCCAATTAGTATTCCTGCTGGTGTTACTGTAGCTCAGGGTCAGGATGGAATTGTAACCGTTAAGGGTCCCAAGGGTGAACTCTCTCAAAAGGTTGATTCTTCTATCAAGGTGACTATTGCTGATGGTCACGTTTCTTTCGAAATTGACGAGAATAGTCCTGTTAATCTCAAACAGAAACAGGCTTTCCATGGTCTTTACCGTGCCCTTGTACACAACATGGTTGTTGGTGTAAGTGAAGGTTATAAGAAGGAAATGGAACTGATCGGTGTAGGTTATCGTGTTTCAAACCAGGGTAATCTTATCGAGTTCTCTCTCGGTTATACTCACCCCATTTTCCTTCAGCTTCCAAGTGAAGTAAAGGTTGAGACTAAGTCTGAGCGCAACCAGAATCCTCAGATTGTACTTGAGTCTTGCGACAAACAGTTGCTCGGACTCATCTGTGCTAAGATTCGTTCTTTCCGTATGCCTGAACCTTATAAAGGAAAGGGTATCTTGTTCAAGGGCGAGGTTATCCGTCGTAAATCGGGTAAGTCAGCTTCAGCTAAGTAATAATCATTAAACGAATTGAAGATTATGACAACAAAGAAAGTAGAAAGACGAATTAAGATCAAATACAGAATTCGTAAGAACGTTTTCGGCACAGCCGAGCGTCCCCGCTTGAGCGTTTTCCGTAGTAACAAGCAGATTTATGCTCAGGTGATAAATGATTTGGAAGGTAAAACTCTTGCATCTGCATCTTCTCTCGGTCTTGAGGCTATGCCTAAGATCGAACAGGCTGAGAAGGTTGGCGAATTGGTAGCCCAGAAGGCCAAGGAGGCTGGCGTTGAAAGCGTGGTCTTTGACCGTAACGGTTATCTCTATCATGGCCGAGTAAAGTCTTTGGCTGATGCAGCTCGTAAAGGTGGACTTAATTTCTAAACGATTATGGCAATAAATAAAGTTAAAGTAAATAGTGACGTTGAGTTGAAAGACAGATTGGTTGCCATCAACCGTGTTACCAAAGTAACTAAGGGAGGTCGCACCTTTACTTTCGCAGCCATTGTTGTTGTCGGTGACGGCAACGGTATCATTGGTTGGGGTCTTGGCAAAGCTGGTGAAGTTACCGCAGCTATCGCCAAGGGTGTAGAAGCAGCCAAGAAGAATCTTGTAAAGGTTCCCGTACTCAAGGGAACCATTCCTCACGAGATGGAAGCACGTTACAGTGGTGCTCAGGTCTTCTTGAAGCCTGCTGCTGCTGGTACCGGTCTTGTTGCCGGTGGTGCTATGCGTGCTGTGCTTGAGAGCGTAGGTATTAAGGATATTCTGGCCAAGTCAAAGGGTTCTTCTAACCCTCACAACTTGGTTAAGGCAACAATCGTTGCTTTGAGCCAGATTCGTGATGCTTATACTATTGCCGGCACACGTGGAATCAGTATGGATAAAGTATTTAGAGGATAATAAGGAGATATTAACTATGGCAACAATTAAGATTAAGCAAATTAAAAGCAAAATCGGTTACCCTGTAGATCAGAAGCGTACTCTTCAGGCTCTTGGCCTTCGCAAGATCTCTCAGGTAGTTGAGGTGGAGGATACTCCTGTCATCCGTGGTATGGTACGTAAAGTCCATCACTTAGTGACTGTTATCGATTAATTATCATTTATTAAACAGATTCGAATATGAAACTTCATACTTTAAAGCCCGCTGAAGGCTCTACACATTCAAGCCGTCGAATCGGACGTGGTCCCGGTTCAGGTCTTGGTGGTACTTCTACGCGTGGACACAAGGGTGCAAAGGCTCGTTCAGGTTACAAGAGAAAGATTGGTTTCGAAGGTGGTCAGATGCCTCTTCAGCGCCGTGTTCCTAAGGCTGGTTTCAAAAATATCAACCACAAGGAGTATTTCGCAGTAAACCTTTCTACACTTCAGAAGCTTGCTGAAAAGCATGGTTATGCCAAGATTGGTGTTGCTGAACTCGTTGAAGCAGGTCTTACCAATGGTAAAGAGTTGGTTAAGGTTCTCGGAAACGGTGAACTGAAAGCCAAGGTAGATGTAGAAGCTAATGCATTCTCAAAAACTGCCGAAGAAGCAATCAAGGCAGTAGGTGGTAACGCAACAATTATCTAAAAAAGATGAAGAAGTTTATAGAGACACTGAAGAACATTTGGAAGATTGAGGATTTGCGTCAGCGCATCCTCATCACCTTCTTGTTTGTAGCAATATACCGTTTTGGTTCGTTCGTAGTTCTGCCTGGTATTAATCCTAGCATGCTCGACAAACTGCAGTCACAAACTCAAGGTGGCCTTATGTCACTTTTGGATATGTTCTCCGGTGGTGCATTTTCCAACGCATCAATTTTTGCGCTTGGAATCATGCCTTACATCTCTGCTTCTATCGTTATGCAGCTTCTTGCTGTTGCTGTACCTTATTTCCAAAAGATGCAGCGTGAAGGCGAGAGTGGCCGCAAAAAGATAATGACTTATACTCGGTATCTGACAGTAGGTATCCTGCTGTTTCAGGCACCGAGTTATCTCATTAACTTGAAAATGCAGGCTGGTCAAGCTTTGGCCTCGGGAATCAACTGGACGATTTTCTCAATCCCCGCATGTTTTATTCTCGCAGCAGGAAGTATGTTCATCCTTTGGTTGGGTGAGCGCATTACAGATAAAGGTATAGGCAATGGTATTTCTCTAATCATTATGATTGGTATCATCGCACGTCTGCCTCAAGCTTTCATCCAGGAAGTAGGCTCGCGTTTTACCGCTATTACCAGTGGTGGACTTGTGATGTTCCTTGTAGAGATTATCATTCTCTATGCAGTTGTTTGCGCATCTATCATTCTGGTACAGGGAGTTCGTAAGATTCCCGTACAGTACGCAAAACGTCTTGTAGGTAATAGTCAGGTTGGTGGTGCACGTCAGTACATCCCACTCAAGTTGTTTGCCGCCAATGTGATGCCAATTATCTTTGCTCAGGCATTGATGTTCATCCCCTTGGCATTTGTGCAGTATGCAGCTCCTGAGAATGCAAGTTGGTTTGTTCGTTCGTTGTTGAATCATCACAGTTGGACTTACAATATTATCTTTGCAGTTCTTATCATTCTATTCACCTATTTCTATACAGCTATTACGCTTAATCCAACCCAAATGGCTGAGGATATGAAACGTAACAATGGATTTATTCCTGGTATTAAGCCTGGAAAACCGACTGCTGATTACATCGACACTATTATGTCACGTATCACATTCCCTGGTTCGTTGTTTATTGCTTTCATTGCTGTTATGCCCGCTTTGGCTGGATTGTTGAATGTTCAGGATGCCTTCTCTCAGTTCTTTGGTGGAACATCTTTGTTGATTCTTGTTGGTGTTGTTATTGATACACTCCAGCAGATTGAGAGTCACTTGTTGATGAAACACTACGATGGACTATTGAGTTCTGGCCGTATTCATGGACGAGGCGGTGTAGCAGCCTACTAATCTGTATGAAGATATTTCTAAAAACAGAGGACGAAATAAACTTGATGCGCGATGCTAACCAACTTGTTGGTAAAACGCTCGGGCATCTTGCGAAATATATTAAGCCTGGCGTAACGACCCTTCAGTTGGATCAGATGGCAGAGGAATTTATCCGTGACCATGGAGCTATTCCGACTTTTAAGGGATTTCCAAATCCATATGGAGGGCCGTTCCCTGCCAGTATTTGTACATCAGTCAATGATGTCGTAGTTCATGGAGTACCTAATGCACAGACCGTATTAAAGGAAGGTGATATAATCTCCATTGATTGTGGTACGTTATTGAATGGATTTTGCGGTGACTCTTGCTATACGTTCTGCGTTGGAGAAGTCAGTGATGAAGTTAAGAAATTACTTCGCACAACTAAAGAATCTTTGTACAAAGGCATTGAAAATGCAGTTGCAGGAAATCATTTGGGTGACATCAGCAGTGCTGTTCAAGATCATTGTGAAGTACAAAATTACGGTGTTGTCCGTGAGTTAACCGGTCATGGTATTGGTCATGAGATGCATGAAGATCCTCCTGTACCTAATTATGGTCGTAGAGGAAACGGTATTCTCTTGAAGGCCAATATGTGTATAGCGATTGAACCGATGATAACGATGGGAAAACGCGAAATTTGGCTTGATGCCGATAAGTGGACCATTCGTACTCGAGATGGTAAACCTGCTGCACACTTTGAGCATACCATAGCAATTAGAAAAGGCAAGGCTGAAATTTTATCCTCATTTGAAGAAGTTGAAACGATAGAAGGAAAACAATATTAGTATGGCAAAACAAGGCGCTATTGAGCAAGATGGTACAATTGTCGAGGCATTGTCCAACGCAATGTTCCGAGTTGAATTGGCAAATGGTGTGCCCATTATAGCACACATTTCTGGTAAGATGCGTATGCATTATATCAAAATTCTTCCCGGAGACAAGGTGAAGGTTGAGATGAGCCCCTACGATCTTACTAAAGGACGAATTGTATTTAGATACAAATAAATAAGGAGAAAATTATAATGAAGACAAGAGCATCATTGAAAAAACGTACCCCAGAGTGCAAGATTGTACGTCGTAAGGGACGTCTGTTCGTTATCAACAAGAAGAACCCTAAGTATAAAATGCGTCAGGGCTAATGTTAAATAAGCATAAAGGATACATGAAGTTTCGCAAATTCTGTGTATCTTTGCATGCTTTTTAGCAGAAATTCGAATTTTAATTATTTATTTTAAGTAACAAATGGCAATTAGAATTGTTGGAGTAGATTTGCCCCAAGAGAAGCGTGGCGAAATCGCATTGACCTATATCTATGGTATTGGTCGAAGTAGTTCAGCAAAGATTTTGGACAAGGCCGGCGTGAGCCGCGACCTGAAAGTCAGCGAATGGAGTGACGACCAGGCAGCCAAGATCCGTGAGATTATCGGTGCTGAATTCAAAGTAGAAGGTGATCTTCGTAGTGAGATCCAGTTGAATATCAAGCGACTGATGGATATTGGTTGCTATCGTGGTGTCCGTCATCGTCACGGTCTTCCTGTTCGTGGTCAGAGCACCAAGAACAATGCACGTACCCGCAAGGGTAAGAAGAAGACTGTTGCAAACAAGAAGAAGGCCACGAAGTAATTCACAATTCACAAAAATCAGTAACAGTTAAGAATTAAGAATTATGGCAAAGAAAACAGTCACTTCAAAGAAAAGAAACGTGAAAGTAAATGCCCTTGGTCAGCTTCACGTACACAGTTCTTTCAATAACATTATTGTATCATTAGCCAACGATGAGGGTCAGGTTATTTCTTGGTCTTCAGCAGGTAAAATGGGTTTCCGTGGTTCTAAAAAGAACACTCCTTATGCTGCACAGATGGCTGCTGAGGATTGTGCAAAGGTCGCTTTTGACCTTGGTCTTCGCAAGGTTAAGGCCTATGTGAAAGGTCCCGGTAACGGTCGTGAGTCAGCTATCCGTGCGGTGCATGGTGCAGGAATTGAGGTTATCGAGATTATCGATGCAACTCCACTGCCACACAACGGATGTCGTCCTCCGAAGCGTCGTCGTGTATAATTGAAAGGAACATTATTATTATTTATTAGACATCTATTAAGATTATGGCAAGATATATTGGACCGAAATCAAAAATTGCTCGTCGATTTGGTGAAGCCATCTTCGGCGCAGACAAAGTTTTGTCCCGCAGGAACTTCCCTCCGGGACAGCATGGCAACAATCGCCGTCGCAAACAGTCGGAGTATGCTGTCATGTTGGCAGAGAAGCAGAAAGCCAAGTACACCTATGGTGTTCTTGAGCGTCAGTTCCGTAATTTGTTCGAGAAGTCAGCTAAAGCAGCTGGTATCACCGGTGAGGTTCTTCTCCAGCACTTGGAGAGCCGCCTTGACAATGTGGTGTTCCGCTTGGGTATTGCTCCCACTCGTGCCGCTGCCCGTCAGTTGGTTAGCCACAAGCACATTATCGTTGATGGCAATGTTGTGAACATTCCTTCTTATGCTGTTAAGCCTGGTCAGATTGTTGGTGTTCGTGAGAAGTCTAAGTCTCTCGAGGTTATCGACGCTGCCCTTGCAGGTTTCAACCACAGCAAATATCCTTGGATTGAATGGGATGAGCAGACCAAGAGTGGTAAGTATCTCCACGTTCCTGAACGTGCCGACATTCCTGAGAACATTAAGGAGCAGTTAATCGTACAGTTGTACTCTAAATAAATCATTAAATTAATGGCGATATTAGCATTTCAAAAACCTGATAAAGTCGTAATGTTGGAGGCCAATGACAAGTTCGGCAAGTTCGAATTTCGTCCTCTTGAGCCAGGTTTTGGTGTAACCATTGGTAACGCCTTGCGCCGCATTCTTCTTTCATCGCTCGAGGGTTATGCAATCAACACCATTCGTATTGCTGGTGTTGAGCATGAATTCTCTTCAGTACCTGGTGTAAAGGAAGATGTAACCAACATTATCTTGAATCTGAAGCAAGTAAGATTCAAGCAAGTAGTGGAAGAATTCGAGAACGAAAAAGTCTCTATCACCGTTGAGAATTCTACCGAGTTCAAAGCTGGAGATATAGGTAAGTATCTGACTGGATTTGAAGTGTTAAATCCCGATTTGGTGATTTGTCATTTAGATTCCAAAGCTTCGATGCAGATTGATCTAACAATTAATAAAGGTCGTGGTTACGTTCCCGCAGACGAGAACCGTGAGTATTGTACCGATGTTAATGTAATAGCAATCGATTCAATCTACACCCCAATCCGTAACGTTAAGTATTTTGTTGAACCTTATCGTGTTGAACAGAAGACAGACTACGACAAGCTTGTGCTTGAAGTAACAACGGATGGTTCCATTCACCCGAAAGATGCTTTGAAAGAAGCCGCCAAGATATTGATTTATCACTTCATGCTTTTCTCTGACGAGAAGATTACATTGGAGAATAATGATGTTGAAGGCAACCAGGAGTTTGACGAGGAAGTATTGCACATGCGTCAGTTGCTCAAGACTAAGTTGGTAGATATGAACCTTTCGGTTCGTGCGCTTAACTGTTTGAAAGCAGCCGATGTCGAGACCCTTGGTGATCTTGTACAGTACAACAAGACCGACTTGCTTAAATTCCGTAACTTCGGTAAGAAATCGCTCACTGAGCTTGATGATTTGCTCGAGAGTCTGAATCTGTCGTTTGGAACCGATATTACAAAGTATAAACTGGACCAGGCATAATAAGGCCATTAGTCCTCTAAGAAAAAACGAAAAATGAGACACAATAAGAAATTCAATCATTTGAGCCGTACTGCAGATCATCGCGCAGCTATGCTTGCCAACATGGCTATTTCGCTGATCATGCACAAAAGAATCACTACGACTCTTGCCAAGGCAAAGGCCCTCAAGAAGTACGTTGAGCCCCTGATTACACGCTCAAAGGACGATTCAACCAATTCACGTCGTGTAGTATTTAGCTACCTTCAGAATAAGGAAGCTCTGAAAGAGCTCTTCGGAGTTGTTGCAGAGAAGGTTGGTGACCGTCCCGGTGGTTACACCCGTATCATCAAGCTCGGAACCCGTCAGGGTGACGCTGCTTCTGTAGCTTTCATCGAGCTTGTTGACTTTGATGAGAACATGGCCAAGACCGTTAAGTCTGAAGCTAAGAAGACTCGCCGTTCACGCAAGTCAACTGCTGCTAAGACTGAGGCTCCCGCTGAGGCACCTGTTGCAGAAGCTCCCGTAGCTGAAGCACCTGCTGCAGAAGAGGCAAAAGCAGAGTAATCATCGATTAATATCAAATAGTAGAATCCCGCTTACATAAAGTGAGCGGGATTTTTTTAGATGTTATTTTTGCTTTTATTGCCATTAAGCCAATCAGGTTACAGTGCTTTTATGTATGGTTTATGATCTCTTATATTAAGTTTAATACACCATGTTTAGCGGATTGAAGTCGCTGTCTTTAATTATTGTCGCAGACACCTTATTATATCGGAGAAGTTGCCTTTTGGTATTGGCATATAAGGATCAATGATGTTGCGATGGACTTTAAGCTATGGAACTGTGACTTTGAACCTAATGTAAGTGCTTTATATATCTCTTGAAGGTACCGTTCAACGATGGTATAAGTGGCATCAAGTAATGAAGAAGTTGTTCTACTGTATATGTAAAACAGTCCTTTTGCAAAGGTGTCATAACGCATATAATTGCGATGACAGCCTTTTATGATAAGCGGCATATTTTTTTCAAATGGTTTTATAGCTGCTAAAAAATAAGTTTATAGATAGTATGGGATAACAAGAAACGGAATCGGTATTTGAATGAACATGTTTGAGGTAGAAATCTTATTGTCCTTTCTGTCTTTAGTTGCTGCATTGATGGCATTTGTTCTACATTGATAGAACCAGTCTTAGTTACAATAAGAAGATAACGCAATTCAAAGAATAGCAATGATCGTCATAAGTATGTGTAGATACCGTAGATAATAATAATGATTGTATGATAGAGAATGTAGAAGTGATGGTGATTTTGTTCATCATGGTGATATTAGGCTATGTGCTTTATAAGTTGGGTTACATGGGTGATAAATTCGAACAGAAGTTATCTGCTATTGTAATCGATGTGACGTGCCCTGCGCTTATCTTATCGTCCGTTATGGGTTCAGAAATTCCCGATCGTAGTCTTATTCTTCCTTTGTTGGTTACAGGGTTTCTTACCTATATATTGTTATTGGTCTATGGTTTCTTAGTTCCGCGTTTTATCACGCAAGATCGTGATGCGCGTGGGATGATAGGTTTTGCATTGATGTTTGCCAATGTCGGCTTTATTGGATACCCCATAGTTGCTTCGATATTCGGTGTTAAAGCCGTATTTTACGCAGCCTTATTGAACATGCCCAACACCTTTTTTATCTTTACCGCCGGTGTAATGCTTGTAAAAGGCGAATACAGTATCAAGAGTATCAATCCCAAGTTGCTTTTTTCACCTGCAATGATAGCAGCATTTGTAGCCGCCTTAATGGTTGCATTCGGTATTCATACCCCTGCTATGATAGCTCGTCCCATGACGATGGTAGGTAATATTACAGTTCCAGCCTCATTGATGATCATCGGTTCTTCTATGGCGCGTCTCTCGTTAAGAGAGATAGTAGGCAGCCCGAAGGTATATGTAGCCTCCGTTTTGCGTTTGTCAGTTGTGCCTTTATCCGTTTATTTTCTGTTCAAGATATGTGGTGTAAGCGATGTCATCAACAATATCAATACCGTTGTTATTGCTATGCCCGTAGCATCTTTCGGCACAATGTTCTGCATGAAATACGGTCGCAATCCATCTTTGATGACCGAGATGACCTTCATTACCACTGTAGCCTCCATTCTGAGCATTCCATTAGTAACACTCTTATTCAAATAAGTGTTATTGTAATGTCAGTCGTTATGTGTTTTGAGTCATGCTGACGCGTCATTCATCCGATATATACCTATTCCATTCATCTGATGTATTCCCATCGTAAATGTGATAGCTGTACGAAGTGTGGTAGTCTTTCAATAATCTTGTTGAAAGATGCTTTTTTTGAACTATTAAGCCCATAGAAAACAATTGTTGGGTACGTGCACAGCGTAAATAAGTGTGCAAAATTAACATAATGTAAACATTGACTTTAAAATATTTCGTATTTTTCTTTGAAGTTTCGGGAAAGATACCTATATTTGCATTGTCTTAATGACACATTGCAACAAAGTTACTAAAATATAAAATCCTTAAAACTATGAATGTAGAGAAAATCATGCAAGACCTGGAACATAAGCACCCAGGTGAAGCCGAGTACTTACAGGCAGTCCGTGAAGTGTTACTCTCTATTGAGGAAGTCTATAACCAGCATCCTGAGTTTGAGCGCGCGAAGTTAATTGAGCGTCTTGTTGAGCCCGAACGTATTATCACTTTCCGTGTTCCTTGGACTGATGATAAGGGTGAGGTGCATGTAAATATCGGCTATCGAGTACAGTACAATAGCGCCATTGGCCCATACAAAGGCGGTTTGCGCTTCCATCCCTCTGTAAACCTCAGTATTTTGAAGTTCTTGGGATTTGAGCAGACATTTAAGAATGCACTGACCACATTGCCTATGGGCGGTGGTAAGGGAGGTTCTGACTTCTCTATCCGTGGTCGCAGTGACAACGAAGTGATGCGTTTCTGCCAAGCATTCATGACCGAACTGTATCGTCATATTGGTCCAGATGAGGACGTTCCCGCTGGTGATATCGGTGTAGGCGCTCGTGAAATTGGTTTCCTGTATGGTCAGTATAAGAAGTTGACCCATCAATTCCAGGGTGTTCTTACCGGTAAGGGCATCGAGTGGGGCGGTTCAAAGATTCGTCCAGAAGCAACAGGCTTTGGTGCATTATACTTCGTCAATCAGATGATGCAGACCCATGGTCTCGACATCAAGGGCAAGACCGTTGCTATTTCAGGCTTCGGCAACGTAGCATGGGGTGCCGCCAAGAAGGCTACCGAACTTGGTGCCAAGGTAATCACTATCAGTGGACCTGACGGCTATATCTACGATCCTGCCGGTTTGGATGCAGAGAAGATTGCTTATATGCTTGAGCTTCGTGCTTCAGGTAACGATATTTGCTCACCTTATGCCGAAGAGTTTGCAGGTTCTGAATTCTACGCAGACAAGAAGCCTTGGGAGCGCGAGGCTGACATTTATCTGCCTTGTGCTACTCAGAACGAACTCAATGGAGCCGATGCCGACCAGATTTTGGCCCACAAGCCACTCTGCGTAGCTGAGGTATCTAACATGGGTTGCACAGCAGAAGCAGCAGAAAAGTTCATTGCTGCCCATCAGCTCTTTGCTCCTGGTAAGGCTGTCAATGCAGGTGGTGTTGCCACTTCTGGTCTTGAAATGACCCAGAACTCTATGCGTTTGGGTTGGAGCGAGGCAGAAGTTGATGAGAAACTCCACTACATCATGTCTAATATCCATGAGCAGTGCGTGAAGTATGGCAAGCAGGCTGATGGCTATATCGACTATGTGAAGGGTGCAAACGTAGCAGGTTTCATGAAGGTAGCCAATGCTATGATGGCTCAGGGTATTGTTTAAAAAACTCTCTTTACTAAGCACTCCGATTACAAGTAGTCGGAACATATCCTTGGGAGGGAAGTCGCAAGACTTTCCTCCTTTCTGTTTTTTCTTGCGTCAAAGCAGCTTTGCAAATCAGCTTTATTGCTTTGCTGAGTGATATTATGACGCGTCCTTCCATGATATGCACAGCAGTTCATTGTGCAAATGCGACATGCGAGCGTGATGTACGGCTGTTGCTTTGGTGTCTGATGTTGTTGATGAAGGGAAATAAATCAGCCTCTGCTCAGAACTTACGCTCCGTGGCAGAGGCCGACTATATGGGTATTATGTGTTAGCGATTGCTTATTTTGCAGTGATGGTAACAACCTGTCCGGGTTGCGTCATGATGTCGTATTCATAGACCGAAGGAATGTTTGCATCTACCCCATCGTCTATGCGTTTAGCCACAATGGGCTTTGCAATGACCGCAGGGGCATAGAGCATGTTTGGACATTGTCCCTTTGCTTTGCGTAGCTTCTTGCCTTTCAATGGCACAGCCGAACGCAGACGGAGCGTTCCGCCGATAGTAGAATGGATGGTAGCCTGTGTCAACTGATGGTTGTTCCATGTCATATCCACTTCAAATCCGCCTCGTGCACAAAGTCCGTTGATGCTTCCTTTCGTCCAATCATCGGGTAGGGCAGGCAAGAGATGCACCGCACCATCATGGCTCTGAATAAGCATTTCTGCCACACCAGCCGTTACACCGAAGTTTCCGTCAATTTGGAACGGCGGATGTGCATCGAAGAGGTTAGGGTAGGTGCGACCTTCCGGATACAGCGCCGCCAGTTTATCAGAAGGCAAAAGGTGCAACATGTTTCGTATAATACGAAATGCATGATTGCCATCGAGCATACGTGCCCAGAAGTTAACTTTCCATCCCAGGCTCCATCCTGTAGCCATATCGCCACGCTGATGCAGTGTGTTAGCAGCCGCACGGAACAGTTCTGGATGAGAGAAAGGCGATATCTGGTTTGAGGGATAAAGTCCGTAGAGGTGCGAGATATGTCTGTGCTCGTTGTGAGGGTCGTCAGCATCGATGAGCCATTCCTGTAGTTGTGCATATCGTCCGACGTGCATTGGAGGTAGCAAGTCCCTCATTTTCTTCATTTCCTGACGTAGCGGCTCGTCTATTGCGAGCACTTCAGAGGCCTGAATTGCATTCGACAGTGCATCGAAAGCAATCTGATTGTCCATGGTGCAACCAGCCGTTACCGCCGTATGCTTGCCTGTTGGTCCCTGTTCCGGGCTTACTGACGGCACTGCAACACGCCATGTTGTTCCCGGCATGGGTTGCAGATAGTCGAGATAGAACTCCGCTGCGCCCTTAATCACTGGATACCATTGCTTCAAAAAGTCCTTGTTGCCCGTGTAGAGATAGTGTTGCCAGAGATGTGTGGTGAGCCATGCCCCACCGTTGGGAAACATTCCCCATTGTGCTCCGTCTATTGGTCCTGCTATGCGCCAAATATCCGTATTGTGGTGAGCCATCCATCCTCGACATCCATACATCTGTTTTGCCGTTGTCGTGCCCGTGACGCTGAGGTCTTTGATCAGTGAGAACAGTGGTCCCACGGTGCTGCGTAGATTGGTCACCTCCGCCGGCCAGTAGTTCATTTCCGTATTGATATTGATGGTATATTTCGAGTCCCACGGTGCATGGGTATTATCGTTCCATACGCCCTGAAGGTTAGCAGCCTGTCCTCCCTCCTGCGATGATGCGATCAGGAGGTATCTGCCATAGTGGAACATGAGAGCCACCATTGCCATATCCTTGCTTTCTGCAAAGTGAAGCAGTCGTTGATCTGTGGGCAGCAAAGCGTTGCTGTCAGCATCGAGTGTGAGCTTCACGTTGCCAAACTGCCTTTTCCATTCCTTTTCGTGTTGTTCCAAGAGTTGGTTATAGGTGAGTGCTTCTGCAGCATTAAGCCATTCGTTATTGCGCTTTGCAGCGTTTCCCGATACATCGTGATAGTTGACGAAATTGGTAGCCGCGCTCAACAGCATGGTTACCTCCGATGCTTTTTCCACGTGTAAAGCATTCGCAGTGTTGCAACTGTCGTTCAAACATTTCTCCACGACCTTTCCATCGGTTCGAATCTCAGCCACACATTCAGCGGTGAGCGCTGCGTCAATGCCTTCCTGCTTGCATCCTTTCACGCTCATTGTAATCTGTTTGCCGTCAGCCTTTGTTGTATAGTCAAACGGTGCATCGAGTGTGGCTGTCATGTTGATAGCTCCTTTCCGATCCGCCGTCAGTCTTACCACGAGCACTTTGCTTGTCATTGAGGCAAACACGGTGCGTGTATAGTTCACGCCGTCAATCTTGAAATGTGTTTCCGCCACCGCACGGTCCAGTTGCAGATTGCGCTGATAGTCGGTAGCCTTACCGTTTCCGTCCATTTTCATCCGCAGATGTCCCATCGGCAGAAATCTCATACCGTGTGGTCCAACGATGAAGTCTTGGTTGATGAGCTTTGCAGCCTCCTCCTCTTTGCCGTTGAAAATGAGGTTGCGCACCTCCGCCAAGCGCCCCAGCGACCTTGTGCTGTTGTTTTGGTGAGGTCCGCCGCTCCAGAACGTCTCTTCGTTGAGTTGTATGGTCTCGTCGGTTGTACCTCCATAGACCATAGCGCCCAAGTGTGAATTGCCCACTGGCAATGCTTCAAGCCATTGCGTAGCCGGCCGATCGTACCATAGTTGCATAAGTTCACGGCGGTCGTCGCGTGCTGAAACAGCCACCGCCACGACCGCCGTGATAATCAGTGATAATGTTTTCTTCATATTTTTTTAATTTGTAGTATTTCGCATTGTTTCCACCTCATCGCCTTCTGCGAGTGGTGATGGTGAGCGTCTTTCCGCCCTCTTTCACCTCTTGGTTGCCTATTGCTGCGCCCACTCGGATAGTCACTGTACCGTTTTTCAGTTTTCTATCCGCCAGTATCGTCGCCGTATAGCGTATTCCGGCATTGGGCGAAATGCGCTCCACGTGGAGGTTTGGCGATATGTGGATGTGCTTATTGTTGCTCTCGTCGATGACGAGTGGTTGCACGTCATATACCGTTTCGTTGCTACAGTTCATGATTTCAAACTGTATGGTGCACTCATCTCCGGCACATACCACCTCATCCATTCCCGCATAGCTGATGCGTATTTTTCGTATGTCGAGTGTCGGCTCCGCTTTCGGTTGGTAGCTGTCCGTCTGCTGCATCTCCTTTGGTCCCTGTCCATCGAAGTCGATTACATCGTTGTTGCCTGTTGTATCCACGCTGTATGCGCTGTCGTCGTTAGGTTGCATGGGCTCACACCGTGGGTCGTAAACATCGGCATCGGCCTGTTGCTGCCGTCTGTTCTCCATTTCCTCCTTGTCGTCAGCCGCCTGTCCAACTGCAGCCCCGATAGCACCCCCGCCCGCCATGCCTATCACGGTTCCGATGTCGCTGCCTCTCGGTCCTCCGATAATGCCACCGATGGCAGAACCGAGGATCGTTCCAAACTGTGCTCCCACATAGGTTCCTACCGCAGCGTTGTTAGAGCAACTGCTCATCATGATAGTTGCTACTATGATTGCGAAAACTGTCTTTTTCATACTGTTACGTGTTATGATCTATTGTTTTTCGCAGGCAAAGTTAACAAATTTCTGTCAGATGGCAAGAAAAAATCCCCATCATTGCATAGGGGAATCCCTAATTCTGTAGCAATGATGGGGTCAGCTGTTACCCTGATGTATTATTTCATGAGGTGCTTAGCAGCGAGCACCAAGAACATATAGTCAGACGATCCGCCTCCCAACACATATTCTGTTTGCTGCCAGAGGTATGGAAATTCCAGCAGTTCGGGGAAGTCTGGGCGTATGATGGCTGTGCCCGAAACCACGCCACCCGGCACGTACGACCAGTCAGCGCGTGTAGTTCCGTAGGCCACGGTAGCCGACTTTGCACCCACACCCGATGCAAACGATGCCGTGTTGGAGCCCGGATGACATCCCAATATAAAGTCGAGTGCACTGTAAACCGGCTGTGGTTCGAACAGTTCGGGATAGTATTTTGTGAGATAGTAGTATTTCACACCGAAACTCTGAATACCCCATCCTGCTCCCCAGATGCTTGGTTCGTAGGGCACACCGTATGGAGTTTTCGCTGCTTCGTTCTTCATTTGTTCCACACAGGCAGGTAGTGCTTTGCGGAATGTTGCAGCAAAGCGACGTTCCTGCTTGTCGCCTTGTTGTTCCCACTGTCGTGCGAGTCGTGCCAGAATCGGTGCGCTTCTACCGATGTTCTTGATCACTGCCGCCTGATTTCGCAGGATGTAGTTGCGATAAACAGCATCACCAGTGGTCAGATAGAGTTCCACGGCAGCGTGCAGTTTAGCCCCAGCCACTGGTTCTTCGCGTGCAAAGAGTGCGCGTGCCATTTCCAGGCACTGTGCCGCCAAGGTATCGTTATGCAGTTTCAGCACTCGTGTGGCACCCGCCAGATGTGCAGCTGTAGTCAGGTCGCGCATTGGATTGTCCTCGGTATATACCCATCTGTCGTCATCGTTGCCTTTGATACCATCGGTCATGGCGGCAGCATCGCCCAGCATGGCATATTGCCTGAGGTCGTGACTGATGATGCCACGGTAGGGGCGGCCCAGTGCGCGATATGCTGCACATACCGACAATGCGCCGTGTTCTATCTGTTGCAGGATGTCGTTCTTACCGTCAGCTTGGTGAATCTCCGTCAGATGCTGCTGTTGATCGATGGTCGTCACATCTATTTCAGGCTTAAACTGCTCGTATATCATCGCCAGATTGTAGGCTTCGCCAATCTGCGACTCGATGCGAAGGTCCAGGTCGCCAGCATCGTGCCATCCGCCCACAGCCAGTCCATCCACCTCTTCTTCCTCAGCAAAAGGAGACAGTCCCGGTTTCTGATCATAGCCATCTATACCGTTTTCGTTGCGTGCCATGCGTGCATCGTCCATGTGACATCTGTCGTGCCAAACGCGATATTTCTCGTTGACCCTCATGTGACACATCTGATTAGGCAGGAAATATTCTATCACCGGTTGCCATACACCACGGTCAAACACGGTATCGTCGATTCTAAATAGCGACGACTGCACATTGCGATAGCGTATCTTGTAGAGTCCCGGAGTGACAATGTCAGAGAAATCGAGACGTGCATACTGGTAGCGCAGAAAATTTCCCCACTTGTTGAGTGGCATGGTGCGTACCACTTTCTCGCCTTCCGCGCCAATGTATATGAGTTCGGCAGCGCCCTCTGCACCGTCTCGGCTGTCCATTTCCACTACCGCCACCTTCTGTTGGTGAGTGAGATATCCCACCTGTGAGGTTTGTATCACGGGTTGGTAGCGCCATCCTTTCACCACAGTAGGTGTGATAATCCATTTGATAGCCCCTTTGGTTTTGCCCGCAGGAATCTCCGATCGTAACACAAACCAACCGTTGTTATGGTTCATGCGACCGTCGTAGAGCTTCAAATCTGCTGTCATGCTCTCTATCGTCACCTTATTGTAGTTGTCGTCAGGACGCGACACAAAGCGCCTGCCGACGCAGTATGGCTCGGCAATGATGTCGTCGGCAATGATAGGATTGTAGCCCTTATCGGTGCGCGTCAGGCGCTTGAAGTCAATGATCGATTTGCCTTTTTGGTGGAAATCGCCCGTGCGCAGATAGTTGGGTGTGGTTGTAGCGAGCGGAGAGTTCGGTTGCCGTGGGAAAATGCCCGATTGACTGTCCATCAGCCAAGGCTTTCCGAAGAGCGCCCCTGGATAGAATTCAAGGTTGAATCCCACTTTGCCCAACCATTCCTCTGGTATCGGACGATCTAAATCCACGGTTACTTCCACGTGGTTCCCCACAGCCTCAGTTGTTACCGTGTAGCGCAATTGCAGGTCGGGATATATCATCGGGTTGAAGCCCGTGAGGTGTCTTGACGAGTCTGGATAAGCCAGTTCAGCCACGATGGTGTTGCCTTTCGCCTCGCGTCGCAGTTGTTTCGGCACCGGTTGCCATTGTCCTGGAGTAGCTTCCATACGTATATCGCCGTTTGTTGCCACTCTGTTTCCGTTCATCAGGATAGACACTCCGCCTTGATGTCCCTCTGGATAGAAGTCGTAGAATGCCATCACATCGACTCCTTCACACTGGAAGTATCCACCTTCAGTCAGTTTAAAATCTTGTGCTTGAATACCAATGGCATATGCCAATGCGACAATCGTCGGTACGAAACTTCCGACATTAGTTTTGAATAGATGCTTATAATTCTTCATAGTGAGTAGGTTGTTCTATTGTGCTTGAAAGTAGTAGTATTGGACATGATCTGCGCTATTGCGCACCATCTTTAGTTATTTCGTTGCAAAGATACGCTTTTTCTATCAACTCCACAAGTATTTGAGGTTAAGTTACCATTCATTTGAAACATGATAAAAAAGGTTTGAAACAATAGTGCATGTCTCATGCTTTATTTCTTCACACTGTCCTTATGTCATTCATGTATGTTGTATGGTAGAGTGGTTGACGTTGCATACTTTGCCCTGCAATGCCATCTTTCTGTCTTGTCGATATTCTCTTTTTCAGCAAATCAAATTGATTTGCAGACCAAATCAAATTGATTTGCTAACCAAAATAAATTGATTTGCTGACCAAAGTAAATTGATTTGCTGAGTAAACTCATTGAAATTGCAGCGTAAATTGATATTTGCAGCTCACAAATGCTTGATACTTAGACAGCTTTCGGATTATGGCAAATCATCGTGAAAAGCATCCTTTTCACAGCGGCGCAATAGTACTTCGCTTGACGCACATCGTGATGTGGCGTAAAACCAAACATGCCCACCTTTGGTGAAAGGTGGGCATGAGTGTAGAGTATGCAGTGGAATTAAAATTCCAGAATCATCGTCTGACGTGGGCGGAGCTTCACATTCTTGTTGAGCGATACATGTCTGCCAGTGGTCACATCGGTGGCTTTGACCGTCTCGCCTATGATTTCAGCATAGCGCTTAACGTCGAGCTCGGCAGCTTCGCGCTTACCGTTGATCACGGTCATCACGCTCTTGCCCTTATACTGACGGGCTACGACATAGACACCCTTGTAGGTGATGAACTGAGTCTGACTGCCTTTGGTAATCACTTCGTTGCCCTTGCGCCAGTGGAGCAAGTTGCTAATCCAGCGGAACATATCGTTTTCCGCCTTTGTTCTACCTTCGGCAGTAAACGCGTTGTGCTTGTCTGAAGCCCATCCGCCAGGAAAATCCTGACGCACATAACCATCGGTAACAGTCTTCGTGCCGTTCATCATCACCTCGGTGCCATAGTAAAGTTGCGGTATGCGATTGATGGTAAGCAGCAGCGCCAATGCCTGTTTCAGTGCAACGGAATCTTTTCCCTCGCCCAAGAAACGGTCGGTATCGTGGTTTTCCACAAAAGCCATCACGCTTTTTGGATTTGGATAGAGGTAGTCGTAACACAACACATTATAGATGCGGTTCATGCCGTTCCACCATTCGTCGGTATCTTCGTTCTTCGCCTGATTGATGCGATCGAAGAAAGCAAAGTCCATCACAGTAGGCAGATAACTGTTCTTCTCAGACAACTTGCTATCTTTCTGCCATGCAGCTGTATAGGCAGGCTCGGTAACCCATGTTTCACCCACGGTGTTGAAATTAGGATATTCCTCGCCAAGCACTTTCATCCAGTGTGCCATAGCATCACGGTCAGCATAAGGATAGGTATCCATACGTATGCCATCAATGCCTACGGTCTCTATCCACCACTCGCTGTTTTGGATGAGATAACGTATCACATGGGTGTTGCGCTGGTTGAGGTCGGGCATAGAAGGCACGAACCATCCATCCACAGTCTCGTGCAGATCCACCTTGCTGGCGTATGGGTCGATCACTGGCGTCAGTTTATAACTGGTCTGGAGATACTTGTCGTTCACCTTAGCCACACCATCTATGGTGCCTATGTTCTTCTGATGCTCCGCAGTTTGATTTTCTGGAGCAAGCCATTCCGATGTGTTGAACCAGTCTTTCGATGGCATGTCAGCCACCCAAGGATGGAAATATCCGCAGTGGTTGAATATCATGTCCATCACAATCTTCAATCCTTTGCTGTGGGCTTCATCTGCCAAACGACGGTAGTCAGCGTTGGTGCCGAAGCGTGGATCTACGCGATAGTAGTCCGTAGTGGCATAGCCATGATAGCTACTGCTCTTTCCGTCGCTGGGACTGTCATTTTCCAAAACCGGTGTAAACCACAGTGCTGTGACACCCAGTTCGGTGAAATAGTCGAGATGTTGACGGATGCCTTCCAAGTCACCACCGTGGCGCAGACTGGGTGCCTGACGGTCGATGGTCTTATCGCGCATGGTCTTGTAGGCATTGTTGTTGGGGTTCCCATTTGCAAAACGGTCGGGCATCAGCATGTACAGTACGTCGGCATTGGTGAATCCCATGCGGCGTTCGCCCGCCATTTCGCGGTTTTTCAACATATATTTCACCTTCTTCTGCTGTTTGCCCACCTTGAAGTTGAGAGTCATCTCTCCTGCCTGTGCATCTTTCAGATTGAGATAAACCAGCAAGTAGTTGGGCGAGTCGAGTCGTATCAACGAGTCGATAGCCACACCGGGATAGTCGGTAGTGACGTTAGTCTCGCGGATATTGGGTCCATAGACCATCAGTTGCAGTGTTGCATCCTTCATGCCCACATACCAATCGGTGGGGTCTATGCGGTCTATCTTTACCGCAGCCGAAGCGGAAATCATGCTCATAAGCATCAAAAAGGATAAGAAAATTTGTTTTATTTCGATTGTCTCTTAGTTAAATTAGGTGTAGTTATTGACGGTAGAGAATCAGTGCCGACTGACCATCGACGGTAGTTTTACCACCGCTGACGGGCATGCCGATGCCTGCTTCACTAATCACTCCATTGCAGCAAGCCACGCGGTATTCACCTTCGGGAATATCGACAGTCTTGGTGTCGCGGTTGCCGTTTAGCACCACGATGATGTCTTTCCAGGTGTCAATGCCTTCCAGATCTTTCAACTGGAATGCAATGAGACAGTCCGAGGCGGTTAGGAATTGCAGATGGCGCACCACCCTTTCAGCCTTAGCGAGGCGGAAAGCAGGATGATTCTTACGCAGTTGTATTAGGTTGCGATAGTATTCAAACACCTGAGGATACTGCTTCAGGTTGTCCCAGTTGAACTCATTGATGCTGTCGGGCGATGAGAAACTGTTGTGAACACCCTTCTTGTGCGCAACATCTCCTCGCCAGCCAACATAAACGGAACGCCCTGAGAGGTGAAAACTGCCGTTTGTGCCAACAAATCGAGACGTATCAATTCCGCCGTGCGGTCGTCTTTTGACTTTGACGTATCGGTGAGGCTGGGCACACTTGTCTTCAGTCTATCCACCAGATACATATCGTCGTGACAGCTCACATAGCTGATTTGCTGCGTTGGATGGGTAGCCCAAGGCTTCTTGTCGTAGTTCACACGGGTCATATCCACCTGCGGGTGGGCTATACTGCCCACGATTCCGAACTTGATACTCTCTTCCTCGCCAGCGATACCTGCAAGGAATGCCCCCTTTGTATCATCAGAGAAAGGACCGCGAAGTCCGTCGCGCATATCGTCGCTGAAGGCTCCGATACCGTTCATCAGTGCAGATAGAATATATTTTCCATTCATATTGATTGCTTCAATAGGGGATTATTTAGCCATCAGCGAAATAGCAAAACCACCGCCACGTGCCTCTTTGATCTTCAGCACATCGCCACGCTTCACAGTCTTGTGGATAATCTGATAGGCTTTGGGATTACGCTCATAGTCGGCATCCTTACTATCCTGATAGATGGCGCAATCGTACTTACGACCCTTATCAAGGAAGTCCAGACGTACTACGGCGGTGCGTGCTTCGGCATCGGTCTTACCGCCAACAAACCAGTTGTCGGTGCCTTTGGCCTTGCGGGCTACGGTAATATACTTGGCAGGCTCTGCCTCAAGATACTTAGAGTCATCCCAGTCGCAAGCTACGTCGCGGATAAACTGGAAGGCATCATCATATTTCTCGTAGTGTTCGGGCAGGTCGGCTGCCATTTGCAATGGACTGTACATCACGAGATAGAGTGAGAGCTGACCGCAAAGGGTGGTGTGTACGAAACTTGTGTTACTGCTCCATTCAGAGAGTTTGGTTTCGAAAATACCGGGAGTGTAGTCCATCGGACCGCCTTGCAAACGGGTGAAGGGCAACATCACAGTATGGTAGGGCACACTACCGCCGAAAGCTTCATACTCGGTGCCGCGTGCGCTCTCGTTGCCTACAAGGTTAGGCCATGTGCGGCAGATACCTGTAGGACGTGTGGCTTCATGGGCATTGACCATGATATGATGCTTGGCAGCAGTCTCTATCACACGCTGGTAGTGGTTGTTGGTGAGTTGGCTGTAGTGGTATTCGCCACGTGGGATGATGTCGCCCACATAACCGGTTTTCACTGCATCATAACCATATTTGTTCATCAACTCAAAGGCTTTCTCCATGTGGCGCTCGTAGTTGAGAGTGGAAGCTGAGGTCTCGTGGTGCATCATCAATTTCACGCCTTTCGAGTGAGCATACTCGTTGAGGGCCTTGATGTCGAAGTCGGGATATGGAGTGACAAAGTCAAAGACATCCAATTTCTGATGGCCGAACCAGTCCTCCCAGCCTTCGTTCCATCCTTCCACAAGTACTTCCTGAAGTCCGTTCTTGGCTGCAAAGTCGATATAGCGCTTCACTTCTTCGTTTGTAGCACCGTGTGTACCGTTGGGCTTACACTTCTTATAGTTCGTTTGACCTAAGCGTACTGATGGAAGATCGTTGGTATAGCTCCATGTTTTAGTACCCACAATCATGTTCCACCATACTCCGCAGTATTTTGTGGGGTGAATCCATGAGGTGTCTTCTATCTTGCAAGGCTCGTTGAGGTTGAGCGTCAGCTTGCATGACAGCATGTCGCGGGCATCGTCGCTGACGAGGATGGTGCGCCACGGTGTGTTGAATGGAGTGTGGATGAATCCTTTGCGACCTACAGCATCAGGGGTGAGCCATGATTCAAAGACGAGGTTTTTATCGTCCAAATTCAGGTGCATCGTGGGATAATCAAGGCATGCTGCTTCGTGGATGTTGATATACAGACCGTCGGCAGTCTTCAGTTGGAGCGATGTCTGAACACCGGTGTCCGAGAATACTGTGGTCGATGAATTGTTCTTATAGCTTTCGCGATTCTTGGCAATGACCTCGCGAATGCCGGTAAGTGGAGTAATCTGGTATTCATACTCCTGTGTGTCGTAGTCGCCAGGAATCCAGTAAGCAGTGTGGTTGCCCGTCATGGCAAACTGAGTGTGCTCTTCTTCTATCACAAAATAGTTGAGCTGATTCTGTTGGGGAAACTCATAACGCAGTCCCATGCCGTAGTCATAGACCCGGAAACGAATGGTCATGTCGCGACCAGATGTGGGCTGGTTGAGGCATACCGCCATTTCGTTGTAGTGGTTGCGGATAGTGGCTGTCTCTCCCCAAACGGGGCGCCATGTCTCGTCGAAAGTAGAGGTTTGGGTGTCCTTCACCTTGAAACCTTCCATGAGGTCGGTTTCATTCATACCTTTCGACGCATGTTTGTCGCATGCAAGAGCCAGTCCAAGGTGTGAGGGATTAACCACTTTCTTGCCTTTATACGACATCTCATAGGTCGGTTGACCTTGTTCTGTCAGCGAGAAGGTCAGTGTGACATTGCCATTGGGTGATGTCACAGTCTGCGCAGCTACCATCATGGGCAGCAGCGCAAGTACAGTCATTATTGTTTTCAGCATGTGGATTGTTATTTTATGAATATTGTCTCTCGGTTGTGATGAGGAGCTTTACGACCTGCCAGTCTGTCGGATAAGGGTGCTGATGGTGTCGGTCAGCTTGCTGTCGGCCATCAAATCCTCAATGTTGAGATGCATGCGGTAGCGCCAATAGTGTTTCGGATTGGCTGGAATATTGATGCGCTCGGCATCGGCATCGGGTAGGCGGAGACGTTCATCCATAGCCAACCAGTCCTGAATGCTTAGGATGCAGAGCATGGACGGGCATGCCAAATGACGTGCGATGATGTCTTCTGCCAACCATCCGGGGAGTGGATGGGGAGCAACGCCGTCGCGATAGAGCATCGTGTTGTAGTAGTCTTGAGTGCGGTTGTAATCTTCGTCCCACCACTGGCGAAGGGTCGGCATGTCGTGACTTGATATGGTGCAGACCGAACGGTAGTGATTGCTGCTGAGATGACCAAAGCGCACTGTGGGCGACTTGGGCATGCTTTGCAGTTCCAGACTGAGTATCTTCAACTCGTTCATCACCCAGGGCACGCAGTCGGGCACCATACCCAAATCTTCTGCGCATACCAACATGCGGGTGGCTTGTACCAACTTAGGCAGTTTCTTCATTGCCTCGCGATACCAGAACTGGTTATTGCGGCGATAGAAGTAGTCGTTGTAGAGTCGGTTGAAAGCCGCCTTATCGTTGTCGTAGAGCGATTCATAGATGAAGTCGAGCTGGGCGGAAATGCGTGGATGGAACATGTTGGGATCGCGGCGGTCGCGAACAAAAAGTACGTCGCTTGCCAAGACATATAGTCCATCGCGCAACCATAGGTCTTCCTGACAGGTTGTCTTTGCAAAGCGTGCTTCTATCTTGCGCTGTGTATCTACCTCAGCTTTCATGCGGTAACGCTCGCCATCGATGCGTTCGAGATAGGTTTGGCGAACCTCATCAGCACGCTCGTGGAAGATTCGGTCCAATACCCAGTCGGTAATGAAAGGTTCGGTGAAGCGTTGCTCTTGGAAGTTGAAACCATACTGTGCTATCTCTTCGCGGCTCATGGCCTGCGAAGGAGAAAACTGTCCGAGAAGTCCGTGAACGCTGTCGGTGGGGATTTCCCAAATGCGGAAGAATCCTAAGACGTGGTCAATACGGTAGGCATCGAAGAACTGTGACATGTTTTGGAAACGACGAACCCACCATTGGCAGTCGTCTTTCAGCATTTCATCCCAGTTGTAGGTAGGGAATCCCCAGTTTTGACCGTTCACCGAGAAGTCGTCGGGTGGTGCACCGGCCTGTCCGTTGAGGTTGAAATATTTGGGTTCCATCCATACATCGCAACTGTAACGGTTGACACCGATGGGGATATCGCCCTTGAGAATGACACCTTTCTGCTTGGCATAGTCGTGCGCTGCTTTCATCTGTGATGACAAAACGAACTGCACGAAATAGTAGAAGGCTACCTCCTCGTAGGCTTTAGTGCGAGAGTTTGATAAGTTTTGGCGGTCATCCTCATTCCATGTGTTGTGGTCTTTCCATTGAGTAAAATCGGCTGTACCATACTTATCTCTCAGATATGAATACTGAGCGTATGGTACGAGCCAATTCTGAGTCTTCTGGAAGAATGCCTTAAATTCGGCACTCTTCATCGTCTTTTTACCTTCTTGAAGATAGAGTTTCTGCAAATATGCTAATTTAAATCTGTTTACTGCTTCGTAATCAATCTGTGGCAAAGCGTTCAAACGCTGGCGCTCTGCCTCGGAAGACTTGCGATCTGCCTCATCTGCCAATGCGGGTAAAGCGCGAAGATCGGCATACTGAGGATGGATGGCAAAGATGCTGATGCAACTGTAGGGATAGGAGTCGGTCCAGGTGTGCGTAATGGTTGTGTCGTTGATGGGCAACAACTGCAATACGCGCTGACCAGTCTTGACTACCAAGTCTATCATCATCTTCAAATCGCCGAAATCACCAACACCCGCACTGCTCTTGCTTCTCAGCGAGAATACGGGTATCAATGTGCCTGCCAGTTTGTGATTGTAAATCTCGAAAAATGCCTGATCGAGATGATATACCACTACTTGGCCCTTCGACATGGTGGGCAGACTGATGCTACGGTTGTAGCCACATTCCCATAGTTGGATGCTGCCTGAAGCGTCGGTGATGACGAACTTCAGTTCTACAGGACCGTTGTGCAAGGGTGCTGCATCAATGTCAATTGCCCATTCACCATAGTTATGGAGGGTCATGGGGAGTGACTTCTCAGGATTCCAACCGCCCAATGAGGGAGCAGAACCTATTACTGCCAATCGCTCGCCATTGCGCAACTGTGGCGCACGAACGGTGATCCGCACTGTTTGGGCGAAAGAGGTAGCCTTCATCTGTTGAGGCTCCTGGTGGTTGATGCAGTCTGTAAAGGCGCTACTGTATAGATATGAGTCATCGGGCATACTGTTCCATCGGTCGTAGATGGTATATTCAGTAGCCGTGGTGCTGGTCATGTCCAACAGGTGTCTTACCATCTGCCATTCGTAACGGTCGCCGTTGCTGCCGCCAGACACCTTATAATAATAGGTGAGGGTAGTGGCTTTGCTCTGTGCTAAATCGCAGTACCAATCTGTGCCGTTGATGGTTGTCATGCGGTACGACTTCACCTCATGGCCTTCTATGATGTTCAGCGATACTTCTTCGCCGAAGTTTGTATTGTATTCAATATGGAAATGTAGAGTCATATTTATATGAGTTATTGGGTTTCTCGGTGCGAAAGTAAGAAAAAAAACTGTACCTTCTGGTGCTCCAATCAAACTATTTTTATCTTAAGACGTGCAAACGTTTGCATTACTTACGCTCCCTTTTTGTCTATCAAAGACACAAAAACGGCACCACGTCTTGTCGCTGAGACTACCAACTATCGGTTGTACGAGGATTCCCATCAATGGTGGGAGAATCCAGAATTAACTCAAATCGTGGGAGTCTGCTCCTAAAGTAGCAAAAATACGCGAGATATTTGCGCTTTGCAGGGCGTAGGCAATCTGTACACCGAAGAATCCAAAACTCAAATTCCAGAGATTCCAGAATGAAAGATCAGGTTTTTGTGTCATTGTTATTATTGTTTTTTTTTGTTTAACGTATGAATGAATGTTTTGTGTCGTATGGTATCATGTTGCTTGCCGTATATTATAATATGCTATGTTAGCGTGTCGTACCTCTGATAACCAGTCGGGTACGAACTACACGCAGTTCTACTTCGTCCTTGGGAATACTGCCTTCCACTTGTCCTATTAGAATGTTGGCAGCCTCTTCGCCTACGGCAATACCGCGCTGCTCTACTGTTGTCAGCATTGGGTCGCTGGCTTTGGCACGGTCACTATTGGTAAATCCGCAGATACTGATGTCAGTAGGAATGCGGAATCCCATGTGCTTGGCGGTATAGAGTATGCCGATAGCCGTGTCATCGTTGATGGCAAAGAATGCATCGGGTCTTTCGCCTTCTGGTAATGATAGAATTTCTGGTGTAATAGCCTCGGCTTGTGCGCGGTTGTCACATAGTTTAACGAAGCCTTCATGTTCTTTCAAACCATGTTTTGCCAAGGCATCGTGATAGCCGTTATAGCGGTTCTTCGACAGTTCGAGATTCATGGGAGAACCATAGAAAGCAATGCGTTTGCAGCCGGTATCTATCAGATGGGTCACGGCTGTATATGCTCCCATATAGTCATCTACCACAACTCGCGAACCATTCACACCTGTACAGATGCGGTCGTAAAATACCAAAGGTACGCCATTGTCCATCAGTTTGCGGAAATGGTCATATTGCTTGGTGTCCTTGGCTTGTGACACAATGATGCCACACACCTTATTCTTATAGAAGGAGTCGCAGATAGCCACTTCCTTATCATAGCGCTCGTTGCTTTGTGCCACCATCACACGATAGCCGCGTGCACGTGCTTCTTCCTCAATGCCCGAAAGTACCGACATGAAATAGTAGTGCACAAACTCAGGAACAATTACTCCTATCACCTTCATGGGCTGTATCCTACTGTGACGCAGGGCTTCACCAATGACATTAGGATAGAAGTTGCGCTCCTTTGCGTAGGCTTGGATGCGTTTCTTTTGCGATGCGCTAATGCGTGGACTGTCCTTCAAGGCACGGCTCACGGTAGCTACGGAAACGCCCAATTCGCGGGCGATATCCTTCATTGTTATAGGTATTTTATCACTCATGGTTTTCAGTTGTTGGCACAAAAGTACTTATTATTTTTGAAAACAAAGGTGATTTTTGACGTAAATCAATAAAATCAGATGCATACGTTTGCATTAAAAAAACATCGGATTTGACCTGAAATACTTTTGCCAAACATCTGAAACTCCTTGGCAAAACATGATCTGCAAATACCGATCAGTTTCATTTCTATGCGATATTTGTTGCTTTTGATGGAGAAACAGCAGCACCACAGATACGCTTATGGCCATGTTGTGGTCGAAGTGTGGTCGAAATCCCATGATTTGAGCATTCGACCACAGCGTAAGGTACTAACAGATAGGATATTGCAAATATCTGTGGTCGTGTGGTCGAAATTTCTTAAAAACTAAATTAACTATGTGCGAGAGTATGGCTGCTTATTCGTCATGACTTCTCATCACTAAACCGATGGCAACAGGGTGTTCGAATATTCCTGTGTTTTTAGAATCGAACACCGATATAATGTGCAGTAATACACGAAGTTATTTCAATGTGGTGTTCGATGTTCTATCAGAAACAATAAACTAATTCGCGTGCGCACGTGTGCGCATGCGATACATTATTATCTGATTTCAGATGAAGAGATGCTACGCATCTGAGGTACTCACGTTCAAAAATACTCAAATAAATTCGGCATTTTCTTCACTTAATCGTACCTTTGGTCTTACAGACCTTAGGTACTCACGTTCAAAAATGCTTAAATAAATTTGGCATTTTCTTCACTTAATCGTACCTTTGGTCTTACAGACCTTAGGTACTCACGTTCGAGAATCCAAAAGAAAAAACGAGTTTTCTTTTGTATTCTTCTCACTTAATCGTACCTTTGTAATCAAATAAACGTACTACAATGAGCACAGTACCACAGCAATGGAATCAGTTTTATCTGAAAGACGTATCGTTTGTCAACCTCATGACACGACGCATCTTCAATGTACTTATAGTTGCCAACCCCTATGACGCCTTTATGTTGGAGGACGATGGCAGAGTGGATGAGAAACTCTTCGACGAGTATATGGAACTCGGCATGCGCTATCCACCATCGTTCAGTCAGGTGTCAACCACCGAAGAGGCAGAGCAAGTGCTTAAAACAACCGATGTCGATCTGGTGATATGTATGCCAGGTAATGCCGACAACGATGCCTTTGCTGTGGCGCGTGACGTGAAACGCATGGCACCACAGATTCCCTGTGTGGTGCTGACACCATTCTCACACGGTATCACCAAACGTATAGAAAACGAGGATATGTCTATCTTCGACTATGTGTTCTGCTGGTTGGGAAACACCAACCTCATACTCTCTATCATCAAACTGATAGAAGACCGGATGAATATCGAGCACGATATCAACGAGGCTGGCGTGCAGATGATACTCCTCGTAGAGGACAATATACGTTTCTACTCTTCTGTATTGCCCAACCTCTACAACTATATTCTGGCACAGAGCAAGCGCTTTTCTACCGAAGCGCTCAATCCACATGCTGCAGCACAGCGCAAACGAGGACGCCCCAAAGTGGTGCTTGCCACCAACTACGAGGATGCGATGCGCATCTATGAGAAGTATCATGAAAATACCTTGGGCGTCATCAGCGATACCCGATTCCCCATGCATACCCCACACGGACAGTTGGCACAGGTGCAGGATGGCGATGCTGAGGCTGGACTGAAACTGTTGCGCGAGATACGCAAGCGCGATGAATATGTGCCACTCATTCTGCAAAGTAGCGAAAGCGAAAACCGCGCAAAGGCAGAAGCCGAGGGCTTTGACTTCATCGACAAGAACAGTAAGAAGATGAATGTTGACCTGCGACAGGTGATAGAAGAACACATGGGATTCGGCGACTTCATCTTCCGCGATCCGCAAACCCATGAAGAGGTGTGTCGTGTGCGATCGCTGAAGGAACTGCAAGACAATATCTTCAAGATTCCCAACGACTCGATGCTCTACCATATATCGCGCAACCACATGAGCCGCTGGCTCTGTGCAAGAGCCATCTTCCCCGTATCGGCATTCCTCAAACATGTCACCTGGCACAAGCTACAGGATGTCGATGCCCACAGACAGATTATCTTCGATGCCATCGTGCAGTATCGACACATGAAGAATATCGGCGTGGTGGCAGTATTCGACCGTCTGAAATTTGACACCTACAGCCACTTTGCACGCATTGGAGAAGGTTCGCTCGGAGGAAAAGGCCGTGGCCTGGCATTCCTTGACAACATCATCAAGCGCCATCCCGAACTCAATCAGTATCCTAATGCGCGAGTCATGATACCGAAGACCGTTGTGCTCTGCACCGACTACTTCGACCAGTTTATGGATAAGAACAATCTCTGGGGCATAGCCCTCAGCGATGCCAGCGATGACGAGATACTCCATCACTTCCTCAAAGCACAGTTGCCCGATGCACTCATTGCCGACTTCTTCACCTTCTTCGATGCGGTCAAGTCGCCAATCGCTGTGCGCTCGTCGTCGCTGCTGGAGGACTCCCATTATCAGCCCTTTGCCGGTATCTACAGCACCTATATGATTCCTTATCTCGACGATAAGTATGAGATGCTCCGTATGTTGGCATGTGCTATCAAAGGCGTGTATGCATCGGTCTATTATAAAGATTCGAAAGCCTATATGACGGCTACTTCCAATGTGATCGACCAAGAGAAAATGGCTGTCATACTACAGGAAGTGGTGGGCAAGACCTATGGCGATAAATACTATCCGACCTTTAGCGGTGTGCTCCGATCACTCAACTATTACCCGATAGGCGATGAGACTGCCGAGGAAGGTATTGCTTCGCTCGCCCTTGGGCTCGGTAAATATATTGTTGATGGAGGGCAGACGCTGCGCGTTTCGCCCTATCATCCCAATCAGGTGTTGCAAACCTCAGAGATGGAAACGGCACTCCGTGAGACCCAGACACGCTTCTATGCACTCGATATGAGTAGGGTGGGCGATGATTTCCAAGTGGATGATGGCTTCAATATCAAGAATCTGAGAGTGAAAGAAGCCGATAAGGATGGGGCGCTCACCGGTATTGCTTCCACCTTCGATCCCTACGATCAAGTGATTCGCGACGGTATCTACGAAGGTGGACGAAAGATTATTTCCTTCTGTGGCGTACTCCAACACGGGGTGTTCCCACTGCCAGAAATATTGCAGATGTCGGAGCGCTTCGGTGCCGACGAAATGCGCCGCCCGGTGGAAATAGAGTTTGCTTGCAATCTGGAGAATGGCGAACAAGGCAAGATGAACGGCAATTTCTATCTGTTGCAGATACGACCTATTGTCGATTCCAAGCAGGTGCTCGATGCCGACCTCGATGTCATCAGCGATGAGAAATGCTTGTTGCGATCTGCCAACTCGTTAGGACACGGCATTTCGGAAGATGTTACCGATGTGGTATATGTCAAGACCAACGATGATTTTACGGCTTCAGAAAATCCGTATATCGCCGACGAGATAGAACAAATCAACAGACGATTCCTCAACGAGGGACGCAACTACGTACTGGTAGGACCGGGACGATGGGGATCAAGCGACTATTGGTTGGGCATTCCCGTCAAGTGGCCACACATCTCTGCAGCACGCGTTATCGTGGAAGAGGGACTCAAAAACTATCATGTCGATCCCTCGCAAGGCACTCACTTCTTTCAGAATCTCACCTCCTTTGGCGTGGGTTACTTCACCATCAATACCTATACGGGTGATGGCCTATTTCAGAAAGAGGTGCTCGACAGTATGCCTGCTGTGGAAGAGACACCACATGTGCGCCATGTGCGCTTCGACAAGCCGTTGAAGATCATGATGGACGGCAAGAAGCAGAAGGGTGTTGTACTTCTGCCCGATGCCGAACAGTAAACGGAAATAGGCTGTGGGAAGGGGTGACCGACTTTACTGTCCGCCCAAACGCGAGAAGTATTCTATCACCTCTTCCCATGTCTTGAAGGTGTCGCTGCCGTATTCCAATAGCGTGGCCATGGTGTCGGGAGTTTTCTCGCGAGCTATCAGATAGTCACCATAGAGCAGATGGCGCTGGTTGGTAAATACGGTGTGACCCCAGGCAGGAACACCCACATACTGCGTCAGCCAGTCGGTAGTGACGGCATACTCGGCAGCATCGCTACTGGGCGATGGTGCTACGAAATACACCTGATAGTGCTCAATGAGCATGCGGATAGCTTTTGCCATCGAACTCGTTGGTTTGTTGTAACTGTCGGCAAGAGTCTCAGTACCTATATATATAATAGGTCGTTCGCGTTGCTCCTGGCTGTCGTCAATCCAACGGATGACCGGCAGCACGGAGTGCATAAACGATTTGTCGTTCATGCGGTGCTCACCATGGAAATGCAATGCCTGGCGATAGTGATCATGGAAGTCGGCATAACCATCTACGGTTGTGTCTTCATCGCCAAACAGTCCATAGACCAGCGATTGCTCATCGTCGGTCACTCCCTCAAAACAGTGTTCACAGAAGTCTTTATACTCTTTAGCCAATGCCTTGGTCACGATAAACTCCTGCACTCCGTCCTGTCGGGGGTTCTGAAAAGTCTGTGCCCCGATCATGCCATGACTCTTCATCGTGTCGCCCATCTGTAGGGCAGGGTTTACACAGATGCGAGCATAGCCATAGAGACGCTCGGCATACATGCCACCCATCGATGTGCCGATAATCAGATGAGGCTGCTCCTTCTGGCAGATGTTCTGTAGCAAGGCGATGGCTTCATCGGGATGCAAAGGCAGATCGGGTGCAATCACATGGGCGTTGGGCATCACTTCGCGAAGGCGTGCCACAGTGCCCGACTGTCCGCTTGAAGCAAAGCCATGAACATAGAGTACGGTCTTTCCCGACATCAGTTCGGGATATTGTTGAATGTAAGGATTTTCCATTGAAGTGAAATTTTTTGCAAAGTTACTGATTATTTGCGAAATATTTCGTAACTTTGAACCCAAATATGACTAATAAATCGTAACATGAGAAAAGTATTTCTACTATTGATGACATGGGTGGCTGCTGTGACCGTTTCTGCTCAGCCCCTGCGCAACCCTATCATTCCAGGTTATCATCCCGACCCAAGTATCTGTCGTGTCAACAACGACTTCTATCTCGTCAACTCTTCATTTCAATATTTTCCAGGTGTACCCATCTTCCATTCCACTGATTTGGTCAATTGGAAGCAGATTGGCAATGTGCTCGACCGTTCCTCACAACTGAATCTGAAGGGTGCGTCGTCATGGTTGGGCATCTATGCACCTACCATTCGCTACCATGAAGGTGTGTATTATATGATCACCACCAATGTGGGTAATGGCGGCAACTTCATGGTAACAGCCAAAGATCCAAAGGGCCCATGGAGCGAACCGATATGGCTTGAGCAGCAAGGCATCGATCCATCGCTGTGGTTTGAAGATGGCAAATGCTATATGATGTCTAATCCCGACAATACCATCATGCTCTGTGAGATAGACCCTGCAACGGGCAAACAACTCACCGAGAGCCGCCCACTGTGGCAAGGCACTGGTGGACGCTATCCCGAAGGACCGCACATCTATAAGAAAGATGGCTATTACTACCTGCTCATCTCTGAGGGTGGCACCGAATTGGCACACCGTCTGACCATAGCACGCAGCAAAGATATCTATGGTCCCTACGAGTCGAATCCCGCCAATCCGATTCTCACCAACTGCAACATGAAGGGACAGACGATGCAAATACAAGGCACCGGACATGGCGATTTCGTTCAGGCTGCCGACGGAAGTTGGTGGATTACCTTCTTGGCATACCGCAATTTCGGCGGTTCATACCATCATCTGGGCAGGGAAACCTATCTTGCACCCGTTGAATGGAAGAAGGGTGAATGGCCTGTGGTCAATGGTGGTAACGCTATCGATACACTCATGCAGGTGCCGGCGCTCTTTGGCACACTTGCCGACAGCGTGAAGAGTCAGCATGACATCAATCCCAAAGCCCCACAATGGGTGTATATCCAGAATCCCATCGCCGACAACTATCGCTTTGCCAAAGGTGGTGTCACACTGAAAGCGTCAGCCAGTACGCTGACGGAGAACAGTCAGCCGACATTCATCGGACGCCGACAGGAAAACAACACCATGGTTATGGAGACCGAGATTGATGTGGCTTCGCTGGATAAAGGATGTGAGGCTGGCATCACGGTCTATCAGATCCATGACGGACACTTCGACCTTGCACTCGTCAAAGACGACAAGGGTGGGGTGGAAGTACAAGCTGCCTATACCATCAAGACACTCCATCAGGCGCAGAAGGCAATGCTGGCAAAAGCCAAGAAGGTGCGTTTGCGTATCACTGCCGTTGCCGACCACTATGTGTTTGAATATGCTGCCGACGGTGCACCGTTCACAACGATGTCCCGTCAGGCCTGTTCGTTGGTCAGCACCGAAGTGGTGGGTGGCTTTACCGGAGTTGTCGTTGGCATGTATGCCCAAGGCAAAGGCGCTGCCCGTTTCAATTATTTCGACTATATAGAAAACTAATCATCAACAAATATATTCACTAAACACGTAACACGATGAAGAAGTACTTAGCAGAAATGGTAGGCACATTCGTGCTGACCTTCTTAGGCTGCGGTGCAGCAGTAAGTTTGAATTGTGGTGTCGATACGGCATCAGTAGTGGGAACGGCTATGGCTTTCGGTATCTCGGTCATTGCCATGGCATATACCATCGGCGGCATTTCCGGTTGCCACATCAATCCTGCTATTACGCTGGGTGTATTCCTCAGTGGACGCATGAATGGCAAGGATGCCGGCATGTATATGGTGTTTCAGACCATTGGAGCCATCATAGCTGCTGCAGTACTATCGCTCCTGGTATGGACCGACCCCAGTTTGGTGGAAGGTACGGCAACTGGCGCAAACGCATGTGCTTCCAATAATGTGTTCAACGGATTGTTGGCAGAGGTGTTGCTCACCTTCCTTTTCGTCCTCGTGGTGTTGGGTGCTACCAGCAAGACCAATGGTGCTACCAACAATTTTGCAGGTCTTGCCATCGGTTTGTCGCTCATCCTCATCCATCTCGTAGGTATTCACTATACCGGAACATCTGTGAATCCCGCTCGTTCCATCGGTCCTGCCCTCTTCCAAGGCGGTCAGGCATTGAGCCAACTCTGGGTTTTCATCGTCGGTCCGTTTGCCGGTGGCGCATTGGCAGCAGGGGTGTGGAAGATGATTGCACCCGATGGAAAATAAGTATATCGGCTCTGTAGCAACAGAAACAGTTTGATGCGGTCGTTCTGACTGTCATCCATCAATATGGCGTGGCTCCTGCAGAGGGAGTCACGCCATTGCTATGTTAAGCAATGTCAATGGCGCACAGTCATCATGGGGTGCTGTGTAAACAGAGTGAAAAGAAGTATAACAATACTTGCAAAACGATGGTGTTGGGCAGAATCTTTGTATTTTTGCCGATGAAATGGAAGCACAAACATATCATACAGGCATTGCCCTGACACTGCTCACACTACTGTTGGCAGTGGTGGAAAGTCATGCAGAAGAGGCTGACAGCTGTAGCCATCAGCGCCAACTGGTAGTGGTCGATATGGAAACGGGTGTTCCGCTGCGCAACGTGGAGGTATCTACCGACGACGGACAGCACATGCGTACACCGTGGAATGGTGTGTTCTGTCTGCGCAATGGTTATAAAAGAGTTGATCTGGCTTGCCCCAACTATCAGAGTCGCTATCTGTTTCCCGACGAGGTGAAAGGCGACACCATCGGACTGTTGCCCAATCTTAATGCCCTGCGCGAAGTGATAGTCTATGGGCATCGGCGCGACAAAACGGCAGCCATCAATGCCCATCTCAACAAGGTGGATGCTCAGTTGATGCAGAAAATACCTGTCGGTTTCAATCCTTTGGCATTGGTGGGATGGGCCATCGGCAAGATAGTTGGTCCGAAGGGACCTTCCAAAGCTGAGCGCCAACGGCAGAAGCAGCAGGCTCTGCTCGATAATTATTAACCCACCTTCGGGTGTCTAAAGCGTAAAGTGCAGGTGGCGGATGGATATGAAGAATGGCAAAAAATGGAATGTGGATTTTGCAAAATGGCAATTGACCAACTGATATATATTAATAATGTGTAAAGATGAGCTACAAACGGATAACTTTTTGTTACCACATCTGACACTTTCAAATATTTTTTTCTACCTTTGCATCAGAATTTAACTAACATATATAAAAATATAAAAGAATATGGTAAATTACAAAGACCTCGGCCTCGTAAACACTCGTGAGATGTTTAAGCGTGCCGTTGCTGGCGGTTATGCTATCCCAGCATTCAATTTCAACACTATGGAGCAGATGCAGGCTATCGTACAGGCTGCTGTTGAAACAAAGTCTCCAGTTATCATGCAGGTTTCTAAAGGTGCACGTAACTATGCTAACGGAACTATCCTCCGCAACTTGGCTAAGGGTGCTGTAGAGTATGCAAAGGAACTCGGTTGCGAGCATCCTGAGATTGTGCTCCACCTCGACCACGGAGATACTTTCGAGCTCTGCAAGGATTGTATCGACAATGGCTTCTCTTCTGTAATGATCGACGGTTCATCACTGCCTTACGAGGAGAATATCGCACTGACCAGAAAGGTTGTTGACTACGCTCATCAGTTTGATGTAACTGTTGAGGCTGAGCTCGGCGTACTTGCAGGTGTTGAGGATGATGTAGTTGCTGCTGAGTCACACTATACCAAGCCTGAGGAAGTTATCGACTTCGCTACACGTACTGGTTGCGATTCACTCGCTATCTCTATCGGTACTTCACACGGTGCTCACAAGTTCACTCCAGAGCAGTGCACGCTCGTGAACGGTGTGCTCGTTCCACCGCCACTCGCATTCGACGTACTCGCTGAGATCGAGAAGAAACTCCCCGGATTCCCCATCGTTCTCCACGGTTCTTCATCAGTTCCTATGGAAGAGGTTAACACTATCAACAAGTACGGTGGTCACCTTGAGGCTGCTATCGGTATTCCTGAGGATCAGCTCCGTCAGGCTGCTAAGTCTGCTGTTTGCAAGATCAACATCGACTCAGACTCTCGTCTTGCCATGACTGCTGCTATCCGCAAGCACTTAGCTGAGCATCCTGGAGATTTCGATCCACGTCAGTATCTGAAGCCTGCTCGTGAGAACATGAAGAAGATGTACATCCACAAGATTGTGAATGTGCTCGGTTCTGATGGCAAACTGGCTCAGTGCTAAGTCTATTCATCGCGTAAGCGATAGATAACAATACTATAAATCACTCTGTTGTCCGATGGATGGCAGAGTGATTTTGTTGTTTTGTTAATAATTGTTCCTTTGCTGTTAACGATTGTTCTTTATAGCATCAGTCCTCTATGTTGTCGTTAAATTACAATAATACGCTGAGTTAAAAGATGATAAACCAATAGATACTGATATAAATAGATGTAATTTTGCGCTATCGATGACATGTTGCATCGGTATATTTTTTTAATAACAAATATATTAGCATTATGAAAAAGATTGGTATTATGATGTTGCTTTGCATGCTGGCGATAGGTGTGCAGGCACAGGAAGAGCGTTGTCCACTGCATTATGAAGGTTCGTTCTCTATGGGAGCATCTTCCAAAGATTTGTCTTTTATGGGTGCAAACATTGATTTGGGCTATTCCCCCATCGACAGGTTGTCTATCCATGCACTGGCACACTCCGATTTCTTTATCCCCAAACTTGGTGCAACCAAAGACTATAACAATGCCGTTAACTTAGGAGGCGGTATCGGCTATCAGTTGCTCAACAACAAGAATTGGCGTATGGGAACACTCGAACTCCGAGGAACACTGACAACATCGTTGGGAAGTTCTACGTATAAGAATACTTCGTATGGTGTGGGACTGTATTTCTATAAGCATTCCAATGCACAGCGCTTCCAACCTGTTATTGGTATAGGTTTTAATGCCAGAAACTTCCATGGTAATGTGCCAAACTTCTATGGCCCCTATGCATCGTTGGGTATTCGCTTCTGATGCTGTGATATTCGCGCTTTGTAATGCGCATTAGACCATGATAGGAGGTGGCTGTCGTTAGACAACACCTCCTCTTTTTATTTAGGTACTCACGTTCGGAAATGCAAAATAAAAGCGAGCATTTATTTTGCATTTCACTCACTTAATCGTACCTTTGACGTATTGCATCTTAGGTACTCACGTTCGAGAAAACAAAAAGAAAACGAGTTTTCTTTTGTTTTCTTCTCACTTAATCGTACCTTTGGTCCTATGGACCTTAGGTACTCACGCTCGGAAATGAAAATAAAAGCGAGCATTTATTTTGCATTTCACTCACTTAATCGTACCTTTGCAAACATGAAATCATTAAGAGAACTATACCGAATAGGTAAGGGTCCATCGAGTAGTCATACGATGGGACCACAGAAGGCTGCGCAAATCTTTGCCAGTCATCATGGCGACGCCCATTCTTTCGAGGTGACACTCTATGGCAGTCTGGCTGCTACGGGACGTGGCCACATGACCGATGTGGCTATCAAAGAAGTGCTTGAACCCATCGCTCCGTTGCAGTTGGAATGGCAACCGCAGGTGTTTCTGCCGTTCCATCCTAATGGAATGAAGTTTGTGGCGCGCGACGCGAACAATAATATAATAGATGAGTGGATCTGTTATAGCGTGGGAGGCGGTGCTCTTTCAGAAGGCGAACACCCGCGCTGGTTTGCTGATCAAAGTGAAGTATATGAGCTGAATACCATGGCTGAGATTCAACAGTGGTGCGAGAAAAGTGGTCGCAACTATTGGGAATATGTCGGCGAATGTGAGGATGAAGGCATCTGGGACTATCTTGCTGAAGTTTGGAAAGCCATGCAGGAGAGTGTGGAGCGCGGCATCGACCACGAAGGCGTATTGCCCGGTCCGTTGCATCTGCCTCGCAAAGGTCCTACCTACTATGTGAAAGCCAGCGGTTATAAACAGTCGTTGCAAACCCGTGCCTTGGTTTATGCCTATGCACTGTCGGTCAGTGAGGAGAATGCTTCAGGTGGTACCATCGTTACCGCCCCCACTTGCGGATCGTGTGGCGTATTGCCTGCCGTGCTCTATCACTTGTCTCGCGGTCATAAGTTTAGCGATATTCGTATTCTCCACGCTTTGGCTACTGCCGGTATCTTTGGCAATGTGGTGAAACGCAATGCTTCTATCTCTGGTGCCGATGTAGGTTGTCAGGGCGAAGTGGGTGTGGCTTGTGCCATGGCATCTGCCGCAGCTTGTCAATTGTTTGGTGGTAGTCCGTCGCAGGTGGAGTATGCAGCCGAGATGGGATTGGAGCATCACCTTGGAATGACATGCGATCCGGTGTGCGGTCTGGTGCAGATTCCATGTATTGAACGCAATGCTTTCGCAGCTACCCGTGCTCTCGATGCCAACCTTTACGCTGCTTTGTCAGACGGTAGCCACCGTGTTTCGTTCGACCGTGTAGTGAAAGTGATGAAGCAGACTGGTCACGACCTGCCGTCGCTCTATAAGGAGACGAGTGAAGGTGGTTTGGCGCGTGCCTATCAGTTGCACAAAGAGGAACGCAGAGACTGACAAGAGAGCGGAACACTACTGCTTATTGTTTTTGACTCTGGATTTATAGGTGCGCAGCGAGTCTTCGCTCACGCAGAGAGCTTTCGCTATTCTTTCTTTTGAATAGCCCATGTGGACGAGTGTTTTAAACATCATCAAACGAGGTGACGAAATCTCATCTTTGCTCTCCAACTGTTCCACGAAAGATGCATCCTGCATGCGATAGTATTCCATAAACGCTGTGAAGTCGGGCTTACGCCATAGCAGAGTGTTGCCTCCTTGTTGGATTTCCTCATAGCGTTGTTTGCCTTTGGCAAGCAGTTGCGACTGATTTTTGCGCAGCATATCTACTTCCTTATGCAGTAGTTTGATATCTTTTGCAGATTGTTCCGAGGCCTGTAGTACGCTTTTTAGTTTCTCTCGATTCTGCAATGCATCATTTTTGTGGAGGACGATTTGCTTCCGATAGTGTCTATGTCGGATGACATAGACGCTGGTGACAATGCCGAAGAGCGCCAGCAATCCGCAACAGATGGATAACAGTTTATGGCGTTCTTCGCGTGTTTCTTGTGCCATATATTCCTGTTCCATCATTCTTTGTATCTCTTTGATGCTGTCTTGTTGTTGAATCAAGGCCATACTGTCCTTTAAAGCAATGATTCTTTTGGCTACCTGATGGGCATCATGTTCGCGACTTTGTTCGGAAAGGTATTGGTGTTGCTTTTCAAGAACGTTTATTTGAAAGCTGAGGTCGGGAGTGCTGAGTGCTTTGTTCCACAATATCATTGCCTTTCCTTTTTTGCCTTGTTGGTAGTATGCATCAGCAATGAATCCATATAGTTTCGGGTCTTTAAGTTCGAGTAGTGCTTTTTCATATAGTGAAATGGCTCGCTGAGGATCGATTTTTTCCAAGGTCCTGCCCATGTTCCCCAAAAGATAATTTCTTTCTTCTTGGGGCATGTATTTGGCAAGTGGTAGTGACATGTTGATATAATGGCAGGCGCTGTCTATGTTTTTGTATTCAAGATATAAAGAAGCAAGTTCGTTCAATGTAATTGCTTTCCAAAGGTTGTGGTCTATTTTGTTAGCACTATATAGCTTTTTCCTGCAGTATTTTTCCGCTTCTTGAAAATTGTTATCTTCGCTGTTGTAATAGAAAAGATTGTTATATATCTTGATGTTGAGTAGATCGTCTTGAAGATTTTTTGCGATTAGCTCTGCCTTTTTCTCCAATGCAATGGCTTGTTTTTTTCTTCCTTTTATGTATAAGATGCCGCTTTTGTAGTGGTATGCGTTGGCCAATCTTTTTGGATCTTTGTGTTGTTCATAGTATTTAATGGCGAAATTGATAATGGAATCATCTTTGAAGGGTTCTTCTTTTTGCCACATAATTTCTGTTTTTAATAAATAGTATAAAGCAGAATCAGATGTGGTTTTTTCTGTTGATAATTCAATTTTATTGAATGTCGTGTATGCCGAGTCAAGAAGGTCTTGGTTGAGAAGCCCTTCTACGATTTGAAGTTCCTGATTTGCTTTATTGTCACAACAGATGTTGCAGTATATCATTAAAGCAATGAATGTAATTTTGATTGTTTGAATAGTCCTCATAATTGTGTTAATGTATGACAAAGGTAGTGAAAATAGAACGATGTTGCAAGCAATTTGTGACAATTTAATAATAGGTAGTATCACGCATGGATTGTAAATGTCAGAATGATAAATAGATAGGTTTTTTTAAGAATGTTGCAAAATAAATGTTAAAATATAGGGTAGGGCGTTTTGACGCGAATTAAGTTGTAATTTTGCATCAACAAATGTGGCGCATTTGTAGGTTAATGCTCCATATTGTTTAGATCAGAATACCGATTCGTATTATAGCGCACTGATTGAAGAAGGTATTAATTAAAAAAAAATAAAGTGACTTAAGAATGCGCTTGATTAGGTTGTTAAGAAGAATAATTATGAAAGGAGTTGTTTTTTATGTGACTATTATCTTGTTAGTCATGTCGTGTGTTTCAGAAGACCAAACGAAAGAGTTGGATCAGATGGTGTCAACAACGCAAACAACTGTGTTGCCTCCAGAATTCGTTGAACTTAAAGCCCAGATGGAGACTCTTAATGTGGAGGTGTCCAAAGGGAATGAGCAAGTAATCACAAGAGGGGGTTGGGTTAAATGGTTTAAAAAAATCATCGGTGTTACTGTAGCTGACGCAGTAGGCGGAATCGTATGTTCGTGGTTTGGTCCTGCTGGAACTGCAGCGGGTGCAACTGCTACATCAGGTTTGGTTGCTGCATTTCTTGATGAGCCAGTTATAGAAATATATACTCGCTCAAAAGGTGATGATGAGTTGTTCCCTCCGATGAACCCAGATGATAAATCTATGAATAACTTGTTCCCAGGTGATGTGTCGGATGAACTCTTGACCATAGGCGACAGCATTGGATATTTTCATAATAGGATATTGCTGGATATCAAGAATGAGAATCAGGGACAAAAACTCTCACGTGATTCTATCCTTGCATGTATTGCACAGAAGACGAGCGAGTTTTATCGGGTTGACAAAAACGAGATAAAACAGGATTTTGCGAACAACAAGGAACTCTTTGATTTTGTTGCAGGAGGCGATTATCAATCTGTTAATGGCGAGGATCTTCACGATATTATCGCAGCTTGGATTGCAAAATATCCAAATAAACAAGGAGAACTGACACTTCTGGAAACCTTTTTTTCCGGTCTTAACAATATTGATGTAGATGAGAATGATGGTGATTATCTCATGAAGGTTTTAAAGCTTGTGGATAATTCTGAGCTGAGCGAGGAAATAAAGAGAAATCTGCGAAATGCTTTCATTGTTGGCAATGCAAGCTACCAATTGTGGAACGTGCCAGATACGCGAGAATAACTTAACAAGTGTTACAAGTGCTGTATAGGTAGTTAAATAATCATTATTAACGATATGAAATAGTGTTTAATATAGATGATAGTTAGATATTCTGCATATATTTGCACCAGAAAAATAATAACGAACAAGAGTAGATTATGAGAAAAGTATTGTTTATGGCTGTGATGCTCTGCATGACAGCAGTGGGTGCAAAAGCCCAAACAGAGAATGTGCCTTTGCATTTCGATGCATCGTTTACAATGGGTATGCCAGCCAAGGAACTTTCGCCCATGGGCGCATCGTTCGACCTCAACTTCACACCCATCAACCGTCTGTCTATCCATGCGTTGGCACACACCGACTTCTTTATTCCGAAGAATGGCGCTACGAAAGATTATAACAATGCAACGAATATCGGAGGCGGATTGGGCTATCAGTTGATCAGCAACGAGCGCAGTCGCCTGGGGGCATTAGAGCTGCGCGGCACAGCATCTGTATCGGTGGGAAAGAGCGATTTTTCCAACTCTACCTATTCGCTAGGCCTGTATTTCTATAAGCATCCCACGGCACAACGCTTCCAACCTATTGTCGGCGTGGGCTTCTCGATGCGCAATTTCCATGGCAACCAGCCTACTTGTTATGCCCCCTTCGTGTCGCTTGGATTCCGCTTCTGATGTTCCCCCGACACTGCACAAAAGCCTCGTAGCAACGTTGCTACGGGGCTTTTGTGCGTTATATATTATATATATAATTCGGTGTGCCTATTTTGTAGGCATGTCGGCATGTATTGTCTCTACAGAACCCGTAACGGGGTTAAGGGTCATGTGGGTGACATAGCGTTTGAAGAGTGAACCGCTGCGCAGTTCTACAAAACCAAACTGTGCGGCATAGAGGTTGAACGATGCCAACTGATGGTCTTCGCGCAACAGGGTAAACTTGATTCTTCCGGGTACGTTGACAAAGAATCCACCGTCCTTTTTATTCTCAGGAATATCATATTTCTGCAATGTGGTATGGTGCTCATCTTCAATGTTCATGTAGTAGGGGATGCCCGACAGATCGTCTTTATCTACCAGACCGATCTTCTTGTTGAGGCGGAAAACAACTTCGCGCTTCACTTCTTTCTCCGGACAAATCGTGATAACCTGCTCTACAGTGTCGCGTGTAGTGGTGCCAAGAAACATCGACATGAGTGCTTCGCGCTCTTTGTCGAGCTGGTCAATCATCAGTTGCAACTGATCTTTATCGGTCGGCACGTCTTCCGCCTCACCGCTGATGAGCATTTGACGATGGTTTTGTATCTCAAGAATCTGCTGCACGGTCAGTTCAGCCATCTTTGCCACACTACCTGCCGACAATACTTCGGCACTGAGATACTGTTTGGAATCGACAGGTGCCTTGCGTGGCGCAGGTTTGAAAGGCTCTTTCACTTTCACTTTAGCCGGTTCGGCATTGACCGCCTGAAGCACACCGTCGTCGCTCAACTTCACTTCTGCAGTAGCACTCTTACCTTTCAGCATGACGGTATAACACTTTGATGTGTCGCGAACACCAACAGGTGTGAGTCCGTAACTGACGATGCTGTGGGTCACTTCCTCTTCCTGTGCAATGCCAGAGAGACGTAGAAATTTCTCCGCATATTTACAAAATTCGCCCGGCTTGTAGGTCTTTTTCTCAACCAGCAGATTGAGTTGAAACACCGTTTTGGGTAGGAAATATACCACACCCTCTGGAGTCCTTCCGGGTTTCAAAGGTGTTGATACCGCCTGTGCCATGGTGATGATGCTCACGAAGAGCAAGGGCAGTGTGAGTATGTACTTCTTCATATTAGTCAATAGTTGTTATGTTTTTATTCTTTTAATCTTTTGAATGCTCGAGGCAGATAATCGATGATGTCGCTTGCCGTGAGGCTCTCTTCTCCCAAGTCGCGTGCAGCGAGGTCGCCAGCCAGTCCGTGGAGATACACACCCACAATACAAGCATGTTGAGGCTCATAGCCACGTGCCAATAGTGCGGTAATGATTCCGGTGAGCACATCGCCACTTCCAGCAGTTGCCATCCCCGCATTACCTGTCGAATTGAAACGTATATGTCCGTCGGGCATGCAGATGGCGGTATATCTTCCCTTTACGATGACATAGCCATGCAGTCGTTCTGCCAGTTGGTGAGCTTTGGTTAGTCGTTCAAAGCTATCCACCGATGCACCTTCCAGTCGGTCCAGTTCCTTGGCGTGTGGGGTGAGTATGATGCCTTTGGGCAGCTGTTGCTTCCATGCGCGATGACTTGCCAGGATATTGATGGCATCTGCGTCAGCCACAATGGGGCAGGTGGCGCGTCGCAACTGTGCGATGAATGGTATGGCAGTAGCTTCGTTTTGTCCTATACCAGGTCCAATGCCCAGTGCTTGGAAGTTTTCTGTATCTACCGCTTCAGTGATGATAGTCTCTTCATGGTCGAGCTGCAACACCGCTTCGGGCACTGCCACTTGCATGATCTGACAGTTCTTGCGTGGAGTATGAACCGTCACTTTTCCAGCGCCAGCACGCAGACATGCCTTGGTAGCGAGTATGGCAGCACCTGCCATGCCGTAACTTCCAGCCATAATCAGTGCGTGTCCCATCTGTCCCTTGTGGGCGAAAGGATTGCGATCTTTCAACAATGGCCTGACATCAGACTCTTCGATGACGGTGTAGTTGGCATCTATTTTACTGATACCCTCCTGACTCAGTCGAATGTCGAGTGTTCGCAATCGGCCGATAAACTGTTGGTTTTCAGGGAAGAGAAACGAGAGCTTGGGTTGTTGCAGCGTCAGTGTGACCGATGCCCTGATGATGTTAGAGCTGACATTGTAGGTATTGTCTTCACTCATCAAGCCAGAAGGCATGTCGATAGCCACGACCTCAGCCGGCGAAGCATTGATGTATTTCACCAGTGAGGCAAATCCACCCGCCAGCGGTTTGTTGAGTCCCGACCCGAAAAGTCCGTCGATGACAAGCATTCCCTTCTCCAGTTGTGGCGGGTCAAACTCTTGTGTTACCTCTACAAATTTCTTGATGTGCTTACATTCCTGCACTCTCCGTTTGTTGATCAGACAGTCGGGCGATAGTCTGCCTCTTATGTTGAAGAGGAAAACAGCCACTTGATACCCTTGCTCGCCGAGGAGTCGTGCCACGGCAAGCGCATCACCGCCGTTGTTGCCAGGGCCGGCAAAAACGACAACTTTCACTGAGCTGTCCCATGTATTGGCAATGGTTCTTGCCAATGTGGAAGCTGCTCTTTCCATCAGATCGATACTCTGAATGGGCTCATGCTCAATGGTATATCGGTCAAGCTCACGAATCTGAGCGCTTGTAAATATCTTCATTTCACTGCAAAATTAGCAAAAATATAGTAATATATAGTCATACTTTGCTGAAAATTTAGTAATTTTGCAAGAAATTTTATATTCCTTATATATGGGAGTCGTAAAGATCAAGGACAAAACATTCGAGACATCGATATCAGAATCGCAAATCAAACAACGCCTCAAGGAGCTCGGCAGCCAGATCAGTGCCGACCTGAAGGATGACAATCCGCTGTTTATGGCGGTGCTCAACGGATCGTTTATATTTGCCGCCGACCTATTGCGCGAGGTGACGATTCCCTGTGAAGTGACATTTGTCAAGGTGGCAAGCTATGAAGGTACAGCCTCTACTGGTAAGGTGAAGCAGTTGATCGGTGTGAACCAAGACCTCACCGGACGCACAGTGGTTATTGTGGAAGACATCATCGAGAGCGGTCTGACCATGCGCAGCATCCTCAACGAACTGCACAACCGCCATGCCGAGCGTGTGTTGATATGTACGCTGACGATGAAACCTGACCGCTTGCAGGAGCAGCTCGATATTAACTATGTGGCATTCACCATCCCCAACGACTTCATTGTGGGCTATGGTTTGGATTATGACCAACAAGGTCGTCAGTTGAAGGAAATTTACAAAGTAAAGACAGATAACGAGTAAGGATAAACTTTTTAATTTTATTTGGAAAAGAAATGAAGAATATTGTAATCTTCGGAGCTCCCGGCTCCGGTAAAGGAACACAGAGCGATTTGCTCATCGAGAAGTATGGCTTGGGTCATATCTCTACTGGCGATGTGCTTCGCAACGAGATTAAAAACGGAACAGAATTGGGCAAGACCGCTCAAAGCTATATTGAAAAGGGTGCGTTGATTCCCGACGAGCTGATGATTAGCATCCTTGCCAATGTGTATGACTCATTTGGCAAAGATCACGCCGGAGTAATCTTCGACGGTTTCCCCCGCACCATTCCACAAGCTGAAGCACTGAAGAAAATGCTTGATGAGCGTGGACACAAGGTAGCAGCCATGATTGAACTCGACGTGCCCGAAGAGGAGTTGATGACTCGACTCATCAAGCGCGGAAAGGAAAGTGGTCGTGCCGACGACAACGAGGAGACTATCAAGAAGCGCCTCGTAGTATATCATTCACAGACCATGCCCCTCGTAGAGTGGTATAAGAAGGAAGGCCTTCACCACCACATCGACGGACTTGGCACTCTGGATCGCATCTTCGGCGATATCCAGAAAGTAATCGATAATCTTTAATACGACTGATATGCCGGAAAGCAATTTCGTTGACTATGTGAAAATCTGTTGCCGTTCGGGTAAAGGCGGACGTGGGTCTATGCACCTGCGCCATGTGAAATACAACCCTAACGGCGGCCCCGACGGGGGCGACGGAGGCAAGGGCGGAAGCATCATTCTGCGTGGCAACCACAACTATTGGACGTTGTTACACCTGAGATACGAGCGCCATATCTTCGCCGAACACGGCGGTAATGGCGGTCGCGACAAGTGTCACGGCACCGACGGCAAGGATATCTACATCGACGTGCCCTGTGGCACGGTGGTCTATAATGCTGAAACCGGCAAATATGTCTGCGATGTAACCTACGACGGACAAGAGGTGATGCTCCTTAAAGGCGGTCGAGGCGGATTGGGTAACTATCAGTTCCGATCAGCCACCAACCAGGCTCCGCGCTATGCGCAGCCCGGTGAACCGATGCAGGAAATGACTGTGATCCTCGAACTGAAATTGTTGGCAGATGTCGGCCTTGTCGGTTTTCCCAATGCCGGCAAATCCACACTGGTCTCAGCCTTGTCGAATGCCCGTCCGAAGATAGCCAATTATCCCTTCACCACGATGGAGCCCAGCCTCGGTATCGTGGGCTATCGCGACCACAAATCGTTTGTGATGGCAGATATTCCCGGTATCATTGAGGGAGCCAGCGAAGGCAAAGGACTCGGTTTGCGATTCCTCCGCCACATTGAGCGCAACTCGCTATTGCTCTTTATGGTGCCTGGCGATACCGACGATATCAAGCGCGAATACGAGATACTGCTCAATGAATTGCGGCAGTTTAATCCCGATTTGATCGATAAGCACCGTGTGCTGGCGGTCACCAAGTGTGATTTGCTCGACGAGGAACTGATCGACATGTTGCGCGAGACTCTGCCCGACGATCTCCCCGTGGTATTCATATCGGCTGTTGCCAACCAAGGTCTTGACGAGCTCAAAGATGTGCTTTGGGCAGAACTCAACGACGAAAGCAATAAGTTGGCTACTGCCATCGGTGAAGAGAATATCGTACACCGCGACAAGGATATGTCGATGTTTGCACAGGAAATGGCGGATGAGGGCGAAGATGAAGATATCATCTACCTCGACGACGACGACCTTGAGGATGTTGACGACCTTGAAGATTTTGAATACGAAGATGAAGAATAATCTGCCCCAGTGGCACGATTACGATATGGGAAACGGCGTGATTGCCTTCAGCACCACCAGAAAAGGTGGATGCAGCGAGGGCAATTACGCCGCTTTTAATATCAATAGATATTGTGGCGACGACCCTGCCCACATCGAAGCCAACCGCACAGCGCTCTGCCAACGCCTTGGCATCGGTATGGCGCAACTCGTAGTGCCCCACCAGGTGCATGCTGCCGAGGTCAAACAGATAGGCCGCGACTTTACCGAACAGCCTGCTGTGGTGCGTGACGAACTGACAGACGGTTTCGATGCGGTGATGACCGATGTGCCGGGCATCTGTGTTGGCGTGTCAACAGCCGATTGCATTCCCGTGTTGATCTATGATGCGGCACACCATGCCGTATGTGCTGTCCATGCCGGATGGCGTGGCACCGTACAGCGTATTGTGGTCAAAGCCATTGAACGCATGCGTGCTGCTTACGGTACACAACCTTCTGAGCTTACCGCAGCAATAGGTCCTGGCATCAGTATCGACCATTTTGAAGTGGGCGATGAGGTCTATCAGCAGTTTGTTGATGCTGGCTTTGAGATGGAACCAATCAGCCGGCGATACCAGAAATGGCATATTGATCTGCCCGAATGTAATCGTCGCCAGTTGATTCAACTTGGTGTTGACCCTCAGCGCATCATCTCTTCAGGCATTTGCACTTATGCGCAGTCGGATATGTATTTCTCTGCGCGCCACCTTGGAATAGACAGTGGTAGGATATACAACGGCATCATGCTGACTCCCCATCGCGATTGACGGTGATGGGAGCATGCTGTTGCGATTGATATAGTCGGTTTCTGCGTGTGTTTTTGAGTATCATTGAAACCGCAAAGTATCAATCAATTACACCATTTGAAACGGTCTGTTTGCTTGCAAATTCAATGAATTTGCTGAGTAAAATCAATGAATTTGGTCTGCAATTTCAATGAATTTGGTCTGCAATTTCAATGAATTTGACTTTAACTGATTCTACTTTACACTTTTCTTGTTATTTTACTAAATTACTTCACTCTCATTTTATTCCTTTACTGAATCACTTTACAATGCAGGAAAAGTGTTACTAAAACGCTTTACATAGCGT
>NZ_NPJE01000036.1:0-5793 GCF_002251205.1 Prevotella sp. P3-92
GTATCTCCTGCTGCGGTGCGCTCCATAATCTTCCTCCCGAGCAGGTCGGTGAATACGGCTGTGCTCCTGTTGTCGGCATCGTAAGACACTGCTTTTGCCAGCGTTCCCTCTGGATAGTACTCGAAGGCTGTGTTCTCGGGGAGCGTGAGGCTGTACGAGCCGTCCTCGGGAGCCTCGAAGTGCAGCACCTGGTCGGAAGCGGTGTTTGCGAGGTGTTCCGTCCTGTCCTGCTTTCCCGCCTGTCTCCATGTGTCTCCTGCGATGTCGACTGCTGTCACCCTGTCGAGCGCGTCGTAGTGGCTCTCGGTGAAGAATCCGTCGTCAAGATAAAACAAGCCCATGGACGTGACCCCGCTCACGGGGATATAGTCGAGTCCGCTTGCAGGCACGGGGAGATACCTGCGTTTCTCGCGCCCCGCTCCGTCGTAGGTCGTCAGGGTGCAGGCGGTCTCGCCGTTTCCTCCCGCCGTGGCGACAGAGAGCGTGGGGCGGCCCAGGCCGTTGTAGTACTGCACAGCCTGAATGGAATCCGTCCCGTAAGCGTCGAGCATCGTCACGGTCCTGACGTAGTTCTGGGATGGAGTCTGAGCCAGAACCGAGCATGGCGGCACCGCAAGCATCGTTATCAGCGTTATGTGTATTTTATTTATACTCATGGCTTCCTGTAGTTGTAACTATTGATGGAGATAACGGAATCGTTCGTTTGGACGACATAATCTAAACAAATTTGAATATCAGTATTTTCAATGCGCACCGTGCTCATGTCTCAATTTACTTTAATTATGTTTAATCGACTCATAATCCATCTTCTGATCTGAATCTTGCACACTTATTACTGGATTTATGCATATATCGTTAGTGTCATTATTAAAGATTATGTTGGGAATTTTATCTATGTTTTTCCCATTCGTTGGCTTAACCAATTTTAACTCCATCTTTGACATCAACTCCTTGGTTGAAACATTCCGCAACCATTCGCTATCAGTACTGTTTTTAGGATATATGGCAAAAAGGAATGTAATTGAAATACTATCTCCCGGTGCAAAATATTGCTGTGCTGAACCATTAAACTTATTACATCTATATAATTGATATGGCTGATAAAATAAATCCCTTGACTCTATATTGGCAATAACCGTTTTCTCGTATGGATACCCTATTGGTATAAATATGGAGTCATTGGATTTGTTTATGGCTAAATAGTGAATGGACAAACATCTTATGTTGAAAACGTTATCCATTTCGTCTCTCCTTATCTCTTTATTATCACCAACCATGCATAAATTCGCCTGCAAGACATATTTGTCATTGCACGCAAACAAAAGGGGTACTAATGTGACAATTATTAATCTCTTCATCTTTTATTCTCCTAAAAAAAATTGTTTGTATCTTATCAAACTTTGTTTGTAAGTATCAGTTGTCTTATTCCATGTTGGGTGGTTCATTAAATAATTAAATATTTTAATATTGTCGGTTTTGTTAGGATTCCTACTATCTTTCATGTAGTGATGCCATTGTTTTTTTATATGGCAGGTGTATTCTTCTCCACCTAACATGTTCTGAATATTACTTCGTGATTCAAACATTTGTTTGTTGTCTCCCCAAAAAGCTGTTATATTGTTGCCTAATGTGCTCGCATTTGTTTTATCATCACCACCATGACATTACCATAATGGCTATCAACGTGTATAGTGTTGCTATATGCGTCACGTGACCATTTCACAACATTAATCTGATTACAATCTATTTGGGTTAAATCTACTTCAGGCATTCTTCCAACGATATGTGTGAAAATTTTTGATAAAGCTTCTGCCGAAATATCAGATGATGGTAAACCAACTCTTGTATTAAGATTGATAACATATTTGCCATCTTTCAGTTCGCGATAGTCATCACTTATATATATATAATCCGATTCTGCAGAGTTTGTACCTAAGTATGTTCCGTCAGAAGTGTAATAATCATCCATCCCATCTGGATCCATCAACATTACCGGATTATTGTGGCAATACGCATACGGACTCACATTATAGTACTTCTCCGCCAGCGGATCTACCCTGTCCCAACGTGCAGTGACGGGATTGTACTGCCGTGCGCCGTAGTCGTAGGTGTTCAGTCCGTGCATCTTATCCAGTTCCTTACCATTGTATTTGTATGGCTGCACATCGTTGTTATTGGCGGAGCCGTCACAGAACTGGGCTCCAAAGGGGTAGTAGTTCATCGTCTGCATCACCGTCCCCGTGCTGCCTATCGCCTTCGTCACCTGACGGACATTGCCCAGGTGGTCCTTGTCATAGTAGAGGAAGGTGAAGTTGTCCTGCGTGGCATTATATTGTGTGGCCTGACAGTAGCCCTCGTCAAACTGGAACATGTCTATGCGTCCGTTCTTAAGCGTCAAGGCACCTCCAAGCAGATAGTCCGTGGAGTCTGTGTATAGTATCTCCGACGGCATGAGCTCCCTTGTGCTTCCTATGGCGACGGTGATGTTCGGAACGGCAGTCTGATACACCACTCGCAGTTTCTCGCCCGTGGCGGAATAGACAAACCTCGTCACGTTGCAGTTGTCAATACCGCTTGAGATATTCCTGTAATTCCTTTTCATCCTTCGGAGATATTTCACGTTTTATAACAGTTAAAGCCCAATCTGAGACAGGTGACTTCCAATAGTCCATTCCTCTTTCCTTTAAAAAATCTATGACTTTTAACTTTTCCTTATGCTTTTTAGAGTCAAGAGGATATGCCCTAAGTCTCAACATATAAAGAATGTCAACATAAAATGACTTGTAATATGCAGAGTCTTTAGAACTGATAACATCCATTCTTTTAAACTTCCTATTATAGTCTGCTCCGTGTTCCAGTAAATAAAGAAGGACATCCATACGATCAAATGTTAGTGCGACATACATTGCACCTGCACCTGTATCTTCTGTCTGCATGTTAACATCAGCACCTGCCTCCACAAGCATTCTTACTTTTTCATAATCTTCATCCAAATCCACTGCCTCGAACAACGCAAAATGGCGAGCGGGAATCCAGTTGCCAAGATTGTCTTGCTGCACTCCGCGCTCTACGGAATTGGGGTCTCCACCATATTCTAACAACATCTTTAGTATTTCAGGGGAAACACGACTAAATCTTGAAGCAATAATAACCGAATTATCCCCTCTATATCTAATGGTATCACATGGTACATTAGGATTTGCACCTAATTCCAATAATGCTTTTACTGATTCTTTCTTATTATTATGGGTGGCAAGCATTAATAGAGTTTGCTTCCATCTATCTTCCTTATAATCAATAGGTATATTCTTATCCTGAACCTGCCGCCTTATTTCATCGGCATTTTCGTCTTGTACAGCCTTGGCTAAATTCCATGCAATGGTGCCTTGAAATAACCTAAAATCATCTCCTAATAGTTTTTTCTTATCTACTGGCGCCTCCCTGTCTATGCACGCGGACGACAACAATACCAGCAAGACACATATTGCACAAAAATATCCATTATGTTTCATAATTAAAAGCCAAATAAAATATTGTTAGTATTCAACGTATATTGCGATTGTGCATTTTTGCTCTTCTGCATTATCATTTCCTTTCCCGAGGGATAGAAATTCTTTATGCTGTGCCCCATTATTGCACGGTTTTTATTGCGCCAATGTATATTTCCATTAGCTCTCACTCCCATGTGTGTTTGTTGGAAAATATTCAATTCATCCCGAACATGAACATATGCGTCTATTTTTGCACCTTTCCTGTTCCATGGTGCAATGGTAAGGGGACTTACCCATGCGGCATTAAATGTCATTGCACTGCGACCTGTCTTGTAGGCATTCGTAGCCGCCATGCCTCCGCCCAAAGAATGACCTACGAAAGTAAGTTCTTGATTAATATTGTCCGATAAAACACGTGCGTTTTCCTTTGAAATATTATACTGCTCCGAGACTCCAAATACCTGTAAGAAATTATTTTTCCAGTCTTCATAACTATCACTATCTGTTCCTGAAGTAGCATAGACATATTCTGTGACCCCGTCAATTGTACGTTCATATATAGCAGACTTAAAACCAGAACGGTCATCCCTTAAAGTGACTCCGTCTATATGCAAATTAGAGACTCTCCACCCCCCAATGAGTTCAACTTTGTCTTTGCCATATACATGATGCGCGATTCGAGCCGCTTCCTCTTCCGTAGGCTTCAAGCCATCTTCGTCCACAAACTTTACTGGATTCCCCAAACAATACACATACGGACTAACGCTATAGTATTTCTCCGCCAACGGGTCCATCCTGTCCCAACGTGCGGTGACTGGATTGTACTGCCGCGCTCCGTAGTCGTAGGTGTTCAATCCGTGCATCTTGTCCAGTTCCTTGCCGTTGTACTTGTACGGCTGCACGTCACCTGATGCGGCAGAGCCGTCACAGAACTGGGCTCCAAAGGGGTAGTAGTTCATCGTCTGTACTACTGTCCCATTGCTGCCTACCGCTTTCGTCACCTGACGTACATTTCCCAGGTGGTCCTTGTCATAGTACAGGAAGGTGAAGTTGTCCTGCGTGGCATTATATTGTGTGGCCTGGCAGTATCCCTCGTCAAACTGGAACATGTCTATGCGTCCGTTCTTAAGCGTCAAGGCACCTCCAAGCAGATAGTCCGTGGAGTCTGTGTATAGTATCTCCGACGGCATGAGCTCCCTTGTGCTTCCTATGGCGACGGTGATGTTCGGAACGGCTGTCTGATACACCACGCGCAGTTTCTCGCCCATTGCGCTATAGACATATTTCGTCACGTTTCCGTCGGTGAACTGTATCCTTATCGGATTGTTCCTCAGATCATAGTCTATCCTCGCTATCCTGCGGCTCGCGTCGCTCGTGAGCGACCCTGCCCCGTTGTATGTCAGTGGATACTCCTGCCCAGCCACGCCGTCGAAGTCCGTCGCCCCTGCGTACGGAAGTCTCCATACGTTGTCGAACACGCTTGCCAACTGGTTCCCCTCGTATGTCATCCGCAGGTCGTCAACCAATCCGAAACCTCCGTGCATCGCGTCCTGAAGCCCGCAACGTCGCAGCCTCTTGATGTTTCCGTTGCAGTCGTACTCCGCCTGCTCGTTGAAGTAGTTTCTGTTGCCTGTCAGGTTGTCGCCTGTTCCGAAAAGCGCCAGGTACAGGCGGTTGCACCCGTCGTACCTCAGGTTGTAGCCCTTGTATTCGCTATCATTCCTTGCCTTCCACCGCACGGTGCTTATGTTTCCGTTGTAGCATGCGCTGTCAAGACCGTCGGCATAGTACAGGTCTTCGCGGAATCCTCCGCTGCTGACGCTCTTGAGCCATCCGTGAACGTCGTATGTATATGAGCACATGGACTTGGATGTCCTGGTCAGTTGCCTTTCCTTCCTTTCCAGCCTGCCTATGGCGTCATAGACGTATCCCGTCTCACGCGACTGTGTGGAGGCACCATGTCTGACGGACAGGCTCATCTTTGTCTTTTTGCCATATTGGTACGTATAGGAGGTCTTTGCCATGAAGTCACTCCCGTAACCGACACCGGCATGCACCTCCGTGCTGTCAACGGCACCCGTGAACGTGTATGCCGTGACCACATCCTCGAGACGTCCGCCGAGACCCTTGCGTACACATCTCACCGCCTGCCCCTTGCGGTCGTACACGGTGACGGTGCCGAGGGCCTCGCCGCCGGTAGCGTACACCACCTGTCCCGTAAGGTAGCCGATGGCGTGCTGTCTCTGTTCCTGTCCAATGGTTAATGCAGGCATCGCGCTTGTAAGGTTGTTGCCGATGAATT
>NZ_NPJE01000037.1:0-673 GCF_002251205.1 Prevotella sp. P3-92
GTAGCCTCCAACAACCATATCATATTTTCAGGACTATCCACCGTCAAGGAAAATCGCGAGCTATCGCCCAACTCAAATTCCTTGCGATAGCCTTCTATTGGATTGACCAACAGCAAATGCGGGTTCTTTAGCTTTGATTTCAGCGTACCACGCACACAACCGGTAATCTGTTGCTGATGCTCCATTGGATAGTTTAAAGACGGATAACGATGTTGTAAGATATCTGCCAACGGATACTTACCGTCACGGTGGCTGTTGATATAATCCACCAAATTGGAACGCAAGGTATCAGCACGGACCACATCATAGTCCACCACAGATACTGAGTAGTGACCTTTCAGAGGAATACCTGTACTATCAGACAACTGGACAGACAGATTCACAGGGGCCTTACTGCCACGCTCAGGCTTACAAGCCATTTGCACTTTCGGCATATAAACCGCACCGATTGCCGTTTCACATTCAGCTACTATCATCTCGTTTGCCTTGCTCAACATAGCCACCGTAACGATTCCGGGCTGTAACTTATGCAAATCCAGTCGCAACACTCTTGAATTTACATAGGGAACCTCTATTAAATTACCACTACCATAGATGATACACGTCAGCGAATCTTTTCGACTATCATCCAACATCCGTATCAACATTTGACCTTTACGTTGCTTCACCTCCA
>NZ_NPJE01000038.1:0-245 GCF_002251205.1 Prevotella sp. P3-92
ACATGCATAAACCCGGAGGCACAGGTACAGTTCCATCTTGGATATGAATACGATGAAAATGATGTCCACGACGTCCTGTTATTATGCAGAACTTTCAATCTTGAGATACCGGAGCAATATAAAACTCACATCTGATTCAATATGCTATGATTACTGATAGTTATGATATTGAAACTGAACCAATGATCAATCTGTTTGATTTCTACGGCAGACGTGGAGATTTTGCAGATATATGCCTGATAATA
>NZ_NPJE01000039.1:0-81197 GCF_002251205.1 Prevotella sp. P3-92
CAACTTCATTGTCAATACTCTTGGAGCTTTGGCAGCATATTGCTTCTTTCCTAAGAAACCTACAATTGCCGTTCAAAGGACTATTGATAGACAATTGACCTTATTCTAATTCGTCGAACTCACGTTATAATAGGGATTGTCGCTACATTTTATTGCATGAATAATATTGGGGGCAAGAATTATTCCAGCCTTTTTTGAGATAAAAGCGACCTGCGGACCGCTTGGCAAATGATCACAAACCTCTGTCATATCCATTTCAGGTGGAATCTTCTTCAACCATTCTTGCAATTGTTGTATGTTCTCTAAGAATGCAAGGCGCTTGCCGTTATCCAGTGCATCAAGTATGAGAAGCTGAACGATAAGTTCTCTACCGACATCTTCACCGAGAACATGCTGCGTGGCAAGTTGGGCATCAACGCCATCGAATCGACCAAGTCGCTCTATGACCTCGTGGTGCTCGACAGCATGGGTACGGAGAAGAACTTTGCAGAATCGCTGGAGCACGAAGATGACGTAGTGGTCTATACTAAGTTGCCTCGTGGCTTCTATATCAACACGCCAATGGGGAAGTACAATCCCGACTGGGCAGTAGCCTTCAAGGAAGGCAGTGTCAAGCACGTCTATTTCGTGGCAGAGTCCAAAGGCAATGACCTCCAGGGCTCTCAGCTCCGTGGCTCGGAGGAAAGCAAGATAGAATGTGCCCGTCGCCACTTCAAGGCCATCAGCGACAATGGCTACATCTACGACGTTGCCAAGGACTATAGGTCGCTATATGATATTGTGACAAAGTAGTTTGCTTATTTTCGGACAAATAATCTCGGGCGGAAACATGCAAAATAATGCAGTTCCCGCCCGAGATGTTTATACACGTTAATCAGTAAACATTAATTCTCCTTGTAGGTTAATACAACGTATATCTATATCCACCCCAGTCAAAGTTCTCCTAATAACTTCATCGGATGTAGACTTAGGTATTGCCAATGCTAAGAATTGCGTAGCTCTAGAACAAGCCACATAAATCATTCTCTGCCCCTCACTCATTACCCTAATTGGATCCTGCGGAAAATCATTCAATGAAATGTTCTGCCCCCTACTGTCTGATGACAGGAACAGCAGTACTGCATCCAAAGTTGCACCCTTCACAGCATGTATTGTGTCTATACTCTTATGGTAATCGCTGCCTTTATCCTTTGACTGATGGAATCGTTCAACTGGCACATCTGCCATTTCCCTCATCCGATAGCCCGTCTTTCGCTGATAAGGGACAAAAGACGGATTATTATCCAGAGCCCAATACTCTTTTAGCAATGCGCATATCTGCTCAGTCCATTCTTTAAAGCTCAATGAGAACGAAGGTATCTGTTTCAAAAAGCCAAATATCCTTGCATTCCATTCTATATCATGTTCAATCTCATAGATAAACTTTCGCCTTTCTTCCGGATTGTCTCCAACTATTAGTCCTGAAAGCACCATACGTACTTTACGGAAAGCACAATCCATATCTTCTGCCTCAAAAGCGAATACCGCGTCTATTAGCATATAAGGCTCTTCAGACTTCCAGTATCTAAAGTCAACATCCTTCACCCCTGCCAATTTCTTGCATTTATTCACTCCTCGGGCCAGAATAATCCTGTTGGATAACCCATTTGCCTCACAAACTTGATAGAAATCCTGAATTATATCCCTCACATTGCCATCATCGTACTTGTAAACGATTATTGGAATACCTTTATCCTCAACACCATGTGAAGTAATTGCGGGGACATCACTAGATTTCAGCTTGCTATACAGGTCGATAATCCTTTGGTTCGACCTCCTGCATTCCGACATGGGCAGTACATTCCAGCCTTCTTCTGCCATCAAAGCCTGTAGTAACTCCGGCTTGGCACTATTGAAGCCATAGATTGACTGGCAAATATCACCCACGAACTCCAGGTTTCTCAGACCTGCCGCTTTCAGTAGTTTGAAGAACTCAAAATGCAATTCTGAATTGTCTTGCGCCTCATCAACAATAATGTATGGAAATCTTGTAACAAGTGCTTTTGCGATATTCTGATGATGTTCCAAAATATTGCAAGCCATCCACAAAGCATCACTACTGGTGATAAACCCTTTTCCCAACCTATACGTAAAGACAGCTTCACAGTAGGCAGCCTCTCTGTCATTTGTCACTTCGTTGTGATTCCAAAAGAATCCGTTCTTACTACGAGAAACTTTTGCAGGCGTCTTTCTGTTTTTCTATGTTTGTATTATACTGTTTTCTTGTTGTGTCATCATCATCTTAGGCAGGAATCCTCCTCAGTTTCAGCACGAAGAGGAAACTCTTTACCAAATGCCTCCACCTCTTCAGCTACGACTTTCTTCAATTCTTCCTGTGGAACAATCAACTGATAGTCTGCCACACCTATGGGTTTGCCCATCTCTTCCAATGCCAATTCGACTTCTACACGATCTTTTTCAGCACATAATATGATGCCAATAGAACGATTCTCGTCTGTCCTACGTTCCAAACGGTCAAGTAATGACAAGTAATAATTCATTTTACCAGCATATTCTGGCCTGAATTCCCCAATCTTCAAATCAATGGCAACAAGGCAATGCAGTCCACGATGGAAGAAAAGCATGTCAACTTTGCTTCGCTTTCCGTTGTATTCAAGTACGTGTTGGTTACCAATATAAGTGAATCCTTTCCCAAGTTCCAAAAGGAATTGCTTTACCTTCTCAACCAGTCTGGTTTCAAGTTCTGTTTCTAAAATGGGGTCTTTTACACCAAGGAACCCCAAATTGTAACCGCTTCTGAATACCTCATTGGCAAACATCGCCTGTGTAGCAGGTAATGTCTGTTCGAAGTTGTTATCAGATGATTCTTTCTTTTTCTTGTGCATCTGCAAAGAGATGGCACTGAATAGAAGTTCGCGATTCCAACCTTTAGACGTAATCTCCTGTGCGTAATACAATATGGTATTATCGTCGTCTCCGAACTTGCGCATCAAAGTTAAAGTATGTCCCCATGGTAAAACTGCGACAGCCTGTCGCAGTTTTGGCTCACTATCACAGAATCGTTCATAAAATTTCTTCATGTCCCACAGGTTTCTTGGAGAAACACCCATCTGTGGATAGCGTTGCTTCAAATCAAAAGACAAGCGATTTACCACGCCACTACCATGTTTACTTTCAAGCTTCTTATCGTGAAGCAATTTTCCTATTTCCCAATGAGCAGTACCTATGGCAGAACACACCGTTGTTGCCACCATTGATCTAGTCTTGTCAATAACTGCGACAGCCTGTCGCAGAATTGCATCATACTCTGATTCTTGAATTTGTACAATATCTGTCATAGCTTTAATCTTTACCTGTTATGAGCTCTCGCTTGTCAATATCAAGCAGTGTTGCTATCTTGTCTAATGTGTATAGGTCAGGTTGTGATACGTTGGTGCACCATTTGCTGACTGTAGCGGGATTTTTACCAAGTTTCTCTGCAAGCCATTTCGCCGTCCGTTTCTTTTCGACGAGTACAACTTTGATGCGATTCAAATCTTTCATTTACAAATATCTTTAATTTGAACGCAAAGATACACAAAATAATCGACAGCAAAAGAACTTTTACACAAAAATGACATTTATGAATGTGTTATTTGAGATTATTATGAGTTTTTGTGCCTAGTAGGCAATAAAAGAGCGGATATAGCCAGAGTTATTCCTTGCATGAATAACTTCTGCATAAAATATGCACACCATCTCTATTTTTTGTTCTTAAAATAGTTAAATTGTGTAACAAAAGTCATTCATACACAGTTTTTTCTTTTGTGCTTTTAAGTAGCCCCCCTTTTTTAGGGAAAGATTGATTCATAAAATAATAAATCCCGGCAAGAGATAGCATGCAGCTATTCTCTTGCCGGGATTTTTAGTAATATAGCTTAGCCCCTTGAATTTTCCATTTTCCAAGAGAGACATATTAAGCCCTTATTCCTCCCCATTCAGGCATTCGCCCGTCTCATAACTCTTCGTCATATCTTTTAAAATACCAATCATCTCCTGCCTCAGACTCTCGGGTTCCTGTACGATGATATTTCTGCCATGCCACAACAGTTCCTGAAGGAAATCACGGCTGGGACGAAGGGTGAGGGTATATTCCCGATACATTCCATCTTTCGACTCCTTTACTTTCTGCTGACTCTCGTGCAGCGGAACCTCCTCGATGTAGTTGTATTCCGGATAGAAGGCACGGATACGGATTTTCTCCACGGGCACATTTTCCATCCGATAGATGCCAAAGCAATCTTCATAATAATTCTCTGGAGTCAGGAACTTCTTCATCTTTGCCGGCAACGGATGCTTCTCGCAAATAAGCTTCAGAAAACTGATGCGGTCGAAAGGAAGACAGCGAACGAGTTTTCTCACATCTACCTCTGCACTTGAATTGGCTTTCCCTTCGGACGCCGAACGTTGTTTCTTAACCCCCACAACGTACCACCGTCGTTTGAAGTATCTCACGAAAGCCGGTTGTAGCACGATATCACTCTCTGCTCCGAAACCCGAAACATATTTAAACTTCAGCAGATATTGCTTATCTATCGCAGAAAGAATATCATCCAGATATTCCGTGTTGTATGGCGGCGTATCGAGCATCACCTTATTGTGATACTTCAGCATATCACCTAACGAAGCCAGCCGTAGGGAACTCAGCATCCATTCCGTTACATCATCGTCATCCACGGGATCACGCTTCAGATAATACCGATAGCCGTCGCTCTTGTTACATTCCACAGTAATGCCAAACTGCGACTGGATATTTTCACGATAACGATGAAAGGTACGCTTGTCCAGCACATTGTTATCCTGATTAGCATGGGCTTCCTTCCATTCATCAGCAATCTCCTCAAAGGTAAGATGCGCACTATCCAAGAGGCCTATCAGCCAACTATAGAATTTCACACGATTGTCCATAGCACGTTCTTTGCTTATTACTCCAAAAATCTTTGTATTACCTTGTACCAATAGTCCCAGGAATAGCCTACGGAAGGATGATTCACCGCCATCACTTTCACCTGCTTGCCATTACTCAGAAGATAAGCACCTGTAGCAACAGGATAACCATCCACTACGATGTCGTCACCATCGTGCCAGCGCACATTAGGAAGATTGTTCCAAAGCCTCTTGCCCCATACGATGATGTACTCAGGCTGATACTTTTCGATGACCTCAAAGAATTCCTTGCCTGCCTGTTGATATTGTTCGGCAGTACCAGCCTCGCGAGGACCACCCATCGCCACTTGCAGATAGTTGAAGAATACCACCGAGTTCCAAATTTTCAGCCTCATCGCTTGATTGGTCTCCTCTCCCACTAACGAACGCTCAAACTTCAAGAAAGTCCGCATCCAGTTCTGTCGTTCCTTATTCTCATTGAGATAATCATCAAGCACGTGCTGCGTAAAGTCCATACACTCCCGATGCAGACGGCAGTCGCCACAATCCACACATTCCTCTTCACAATAATGACTCTCGCCCAATATCATGATTCGCTTGCCAAAGATGCCTCCGTTGGCATAATCCTTGCCAACGAAAGGCTGAAAGAAAATGTTACTATTCATAAGCTATTTGTCAGTTTTATTCCTCTCATCGATGCTTTTCCATATCTTTCGATAAAAAGTCTTTTTCAAGCCAAACAATCCGCCAAGTGGAAAAGCTATATTATAACTTGATGGATAAGTGTGCATACTGTCACACTTTGGGCATTTTACAGGAGCGGTATATACTGTACACCGCCACTCACAGTCCCATCCCATGAATTTGTTTCCACAATTATCACAGGTAAACTTTGTCATTCCTCTAAACATAAGCAATCCTTTTTTAGAACAATGAAACAATCCAATCATAAACCCAAGTGCTCAAACTGATGGCCCATGAGATAATCAGATAAATCAACCAGCAAAGCACAGCGATAACCACAGCCGTCCAGAATGCCTTCTCGTTCACCTTATTGATAATCTCCTTGTCATCCTCGATATAGCCAGTAATCAGCTTCAAGTTTTCAACATACGAGCGCTTGAACACATCCAATATATCGCCAATATAGAAAGGTATGGCTCCTATCAGCACATCCTTCAGGATATTATAGATGACAGCCAATGTCAGCGGAATCGACTTAACCACGCAAAGACTGTAATAGATAAATGGGAACGCAAACACGCTCGACAATACATCACCGATACCGGCAGGAAGGAAGAAACCAAGGATAGGATCCAAAAACCACTTGTCCATATACTTCGCCGTACCTACCATCAGACGATATGATGGCATATTCATCATCTTCTCACGCTTTGCTGCTTTTTTATCAGCCCTCGCCTGTTCTTTGGCAAGAGCCGCCTTTCGCTTTTGGTCTTCCTTAGCGAAATCCATGCCCAAATCAGCCTGAGCTTGCTGTCTTCTTGAACTTTCCATACGCCTTATAATTCTATTTGTTTCTTACCATTTATAAATTCCGTGAACTCCTGTTCCGAAAGAGAAAAACCGCTCAAGTCGCTCATCAACTCCATAGCTTGCTGACGTTTCTCCTCACTACCAGCCAGATTGATACGCTTGAACACCTCACGAAGATAAGCACTCTTGTTGTCTATCTTAGCCATTTCACGCTTAAAATCATCTGCTTGTTTCTTCAACTCCTTATCATAAGCTACAGAAGCCAGCTTTCCGTTGAGTTGCTGCGCTTTGAGCTTAGCGAAACTATCAAACAGAGCGATACCTTTCTGTAAGGATTGTTCCATAGCACCAGTTAACTGCGCCAAGTCTTCCTCGCTATACTCTGCAGGTTTGTTCTGTTGTGCGGTCTTACCCTCTATCTTCTTAGGGTCTTTCGTGTATGCTTCAACTCCGTCAAGCAGATTCTTAGCCATATCCTTGTCGGCATGGAGATTGTCTGCCAACATTCCTGTAAACAGAGAAAGGTTCTGTTCCACATCAGCAGGAAGCTTGGCGGCCTCCCTATAATCGGGTATTTCGACCGTGTGCACCAACTTCTCATCTATCTTGCTCTCCATGATTTCACGTCCGAGTTTCAACATGGCAACCATATCACGAAGATGTTTCAGCATCTTCAACTTCAATTCATCAGAGCAAACTATCTTGCTTCTGATCTCCTTAGAAACCTTATCCAGTTCACTGGAGAGTTTGGCATACTCATTTTTGATGCGGGTTTGTTCCTCACGATGCGATTCCAATTCCTCCTTATCCAACTTCAAATCTACCTGATAGCTCTCGTATTCTCTCACAAGAGGGAAGCATACCGCATTCCATTCGGCGAAGTCACGATAGTAGTTCTTGTTGGCCATACCTAAGGTAATCCAGTTGACGAGGAAGAAAGGCTTGGAAGGCTCCTTCGCCTTCGCTTCCATATAGCTTGCCTGCTTCGACTCCAAGGTAGCGGTGATGTCATTAATCAGCGAGGTATAGACATCGATGTTCTGGAGATGATCGTTCATTTCTATGTCCAGCGCCTTCATCTGCTGAAGCAGACTTCTTCGTTGCTCCTCCAATGGACGAATAGTCTCATCCGCATACAAAGCATCAAGAGTCGCCTTCAAGTCAGAAGCCAACAGTTTTTCTCCATAGCGCAAGAACACATTCGCCTTCGGGATTACCACATCATTGAGCGTTTTGCAGATCACCAACAATCGTCCCATATCAGCCTTGATGCGAGTGGCATCATGCTTCACGCTCATCTGGAAAACTGACAAATCTGATTTCAATCGATTAGCGCGTTCACTTGCTCCCATATAGTGTCCGAGCATGGTCAATCCTGCCATCGCCAAGCCCAATGACTTGTTGCCGTTCGACAAAGACTTATAAGCCTGCAAAGAACCCTGCAAAGAAGTGCGGAAACTATCAGAAATCTCACCAATCAGAGCTGCACATTTTTCCGTGAGCTTATTATATTCCAGCTCCACATACTTAAGCATCTCGTCCACATCCAGCCACTCTATTCGCTTGAAGTCGAACAAGTCTGGTGAAACCATCTTGATGGAGTCGCCATAGATATCAATAAGTTTTAGGGCATAATCACGATAAACCGTCCCGATATCACTACGCAAGGAAGTAAAATCTTCGATGTTTCCACGAACGCTATCCTCAGCATAGTGATAAGCCTCCACCATCTTGGTATATTTATCAAACATGGTAGACGCCTTACTTCTTACATCTTTCACGCCATTCGTGCCCATGACAATATCAGCCATCTTCGACGTTCCCTTAGCAAGAACCAAGTTAAGGTTCAATTCAACTTGCTCTTTCAACTGCTCCAAAGCTGATGAAGACAACGCCAGTTCCGTCTCAGCTATCTTCAAAGCCTCCTCCTTGTTGCCCTGTTCCAGACTGTCATTCAACTTGTATTCAGCCACAAGGGTTGTACGTGAATTATTGGAAACAAAAGCAATGGCGATATTGCCATAATCATGGAAATATCTGTAGGCATCAAATACCAGCTTACTCACTTCCGAGGAATCGGAAGCTATACCATACTTCTTCAGTTCAGAAGCTAAATCTGCACGAAGATACGTCTCATTCTCCTTGCAGAGCTCATCAGCAATCGTCTTGATTGCCTGATATACTTTTTGATTATCAGCCATACTATTCATCGTATTTATATTAATTTATTCTTTATCACAACCTACGATTATTCTTTTTCATTGTTACATTACCTTATATAGTTATACATTCGATTTCGGCTGCAAAATAACTATATAGGTGTGTCAAATGGTGACAGAGGTTCCAATATTATTGTTTCTATTTAAAACTTTCTGTGGTACTGACTATTTGCTATTATACTTGTTATTAACAAAAGACAGAATTAATATTGCCTTAGAATATCTTTAACTCATAAAAGCATAGAGATCCATATATTTATGCACCTCTATGCTTACCAGAAAAAGAATAGTAATTCTTAGCTTAAAAAACTAGCCTACTTCTTCTTGCTGTCAGCCAAAGTTTTTAAAATTACCCCTCCAATAGTGGCAACAAAACCTGCAACATTAACAACACTTTTTGCAATTTTCTCGGCTTTTTCTGCTTTCTTACCCATAATAGTTATATTTATTGTTATACAATGTTTGTTCTTTCATTTAGTCCAACTTTATAAATTCGAAATCATTCGGATTGCAGCATGCTTTCTTGTAGTCGAAAGCATAGATGCGCATGTAGGCTTCTTGCACCTCCTTGGCTCCATTATAAAAAGGGGTGGCGGTGTGCTGCATGGTTGTTACTGTCACTACCATATCGGGAGTGAGGACGGTACCGTTAGAGCGTTTGAGGCGCTTAGGCTTTACTTGAAATACCTTGCTCATAAGCATTCAGTTTTAGGTTCATTATATATAACTGTTCCTGCTTTTGCCGAAACAGCGAATCATTTACTTTTAGGGGCAAAGATAAGGAAAATCTGCGAACCAAACAAGTCCATAATGGTCCATAAGTAAAAAAAAGAAAGGTGCGAACCCCTACTTTCTTCACTTCCTTGTAAGTTAGGCTCTGGTAAAACCTGTAGAAAAGAAAATGTGAAAGAGGAATCCACACCTATGACGGCGTAAACTCGCTCAAACAGATTCGCGTTCTTTCTACGTTTCAATTTACCAGATTTCAACTTACAGAACTGAATAGTTTGCTCGTGTCCACAAGATTATCTTGTTTCTCTGCATCGTAGCGACTTCAAGCGAGGACTTTCACCTGCCCTGTCACTAACCAATGGCAAATGTATTAAAAATCTGATGAGCCACCAAATTTTTAACAAGAAATCTTATGGATTCCTCTTATATTTCACATCTCAGGGACTCCACTCCCTCCTTCTTCCTGCATCCATACCTTATTATAGATAGAATGATTGTCAATTCTGTGGCAAAAGTACAATCAGGATGCGTCAAAAACTGACATAGGAGGAGAAAAAATGAAGAGGGAAGATTAAATTGAAGATGAAATACAATATGCATACTGCCCAGAAAGGAATATGACCTAGACATTGATTTTTACATCTGCACTCCGTAAGAGTGACATACACTATTTACAAAGTTATAGTCACTCTTTTGTTGTTATTATCAGTTTTGTTGATAAGAGGGCTATGTCCAGATAGAATACTAAATTCAGTTCACAATAAAAATAAAAAATCATCTGCGAGATTCGTGTGACTGCATCAGTACACGTTTTTTGCCATTTTACAATAGCTCCTCAGGCACACAGTCTGCCATAGCAGCGTAAGCAGTTTCGCTTGGATGCAGATGGTCTCCAGAATCGAAGCCAGGAGCGAAAGATGCAGGATTACTGCGGTCGCGGACAGCTAAATCGAAATCTACACAACCGTCAAAGAGGTCGGAAGTGCGAAGCCAATCATTAAATCGAGTCCTCATCTCATCACGCTTCTCATTGTAAGTGCGCCATCCGAAGATAGGAAGTAGCGTTCCACTCCATACTTTCAGTCCCAGTTTGCGAGCATATTTCACATAGATGTCCTCCATGCCACATTCCAATTCTTCGCAAGTAGGCATATCGCTCCAAGGTCGGAATGGATTAACCTCCACACCGACAGGGTGTATGATGTCATTGATACCGTGCTGAATGATTACTGCACTGGCACCTGCTACATTCATCTCAATAGGAAAACGCGTCTCACCTTTCAGTCCGTAAGCCTGATATGTGATGCAGTCATACTGTCGGAGGATTCTTGTTCCGCTTACAGCACGACGTATGATAGCCACATTATGGAAACCATTTTCCCATGCACGGATAGCAAGCCAGTCGGGCCAGCTCTGTGCCGTGATGGAATCACCGAAGCAAACGAGAGCATGATTTTTCTCTTCCGTCAGCACATCTATCGTATTGAGGAAATAAAACCAGTTGGTATTACGCGTCAAGTCGATAGGAAGTTCCTTCTCTGAGGCGAAATCTCCATAGGAATACTTCCCCTTGGAGAGCGGTCCGGTAATTAGAGTGCCTGCATTCATCTGTGTGAAGCCTGCGAAATACATGCTCACATCGACCGTCTCTCCAGCCTCGATGTCGAAAGCTATTTCATCGCTCTCCACCTCTTTTCCTGGTTTTATTACCACCGAAGCATTTCCTTCGAATGTTATAGGTACAGCACCGTAGTTCTCATTTTGCTTTGCTACGTATGCTTTAGTCATTGCAACGTCTTCCGTACCCGTAAGATTTGAGAAACGGAAGCGCATCTTAGATCCTGAGAAAACAACTCTTACGGGGTATCTCAGGGTGATATCTTTGGCGTAAACACACTCTTTTCTGTCTGTGATGGACGTGGCATTACCCCAGCATGCCACCCATTTGGTATATTTATCTTTTTGTTGAGTCATAAATGTTTATGTAAAATCAGGATGCAAAACTACTCATTTTTTCTAAGACAGCAAAGTTTATATTACGCAAAATGCCTGTTAAAGGTCTGTAATCATGTCTAAACAAACAAGAAATTGATTTAGGGCAACTTTCAACTAAGTGATCAAGCTCCAGTTCTATACAAGCCGTGAAGACGCAGGAGGGTAAAATCACCAACAATCAAGTGAAATGCACAGAGATTGTGTGGAGCAAATACTCAGATGCAAACTTCACCCCCGACTTCAACATGCAGTAGGTGCATTGTTGAGCCATCTGGCGTCAGGCCAGTTTGGGGATTCCTCGTCGCCAAACTAATCGTTTGTCGTCGAGTTTTCGATAGTTTCTCGTTGCTTTCTCGTCCCAGTCTCGTTGCTCTTTCGTTCGTTTTTTGCTTGTTCCTCGTTCGGTCCTCGTTCGGTCTTCGATAGACTAACGAATAAGCAACGAGAGACGAACGAGAGACGAACGAGGAACTAACGAGAAGTGATCGAGAACCGAACGAGAAACTATCGAGAACATGTCGGGTGTCAATCAAAAAGCCGTGGTTCTTCTGTTGCGACCAGTTTGGATTGTTGAGTGTAATGTCTGTAAACATAATTGTGTTATTTTTAGTTGTGCGATATTTGGTTTGGTGCTAAGGTGCCTTCTTGTTTTGAAAATCATCCTCAGGTAGGGCTGCAAAGATACAACATCACAAAACCTAGATGTCCATCTTTGTCACTCTTTGTCACTCTTTTAGTTAATTTTTAATTTAGTTTAACTAAAATATAGATATATTCACATAAATTACACACCTTAAGAATAACTCCATGATTTTAAGAAGAGATAAAAAGTCTTATAAATGAAGTCGAGTATTCCAAGGATAATAGGATGTGATATGATAGAAAATTAAATGTATTATGTAAATAAAACGTCCGATGTAAAATAGGAGTATAACCCCATACTTGTAGAGAGTGACGTTATCTCGGCCGGCGATTGGCGTTCTCTCGGCCGGCGATTGGCGTTCTCTCGGCCGGCGATTGACGTTCTCTACAAAGGAGATCGACATTATTGTCTTTGCTTTCATTTGATGCCAATAATCTGTCCTTGTCATTTTACACCAGCAGATGGTCAGGAGATGGTTTGAAAATTAGTGGGGATGGATGTGTGTCATATCAGAAATTTTTTATACCTTTGCACTCGATTACAGTTTTAGAATGTTTTAGGATAACTTTTCGCTAAGTAAATTTATGGTTAGACAATGCTTCATCCTCTTTGGATGTATGGCTTTGGGTGAGTTGATAACTACGCTCACTGGAGTGAAACTACCTTCCAGCATCATCGGTATGCTGTTGCTCACGCTGCTGTTGAAGGTAAAAGTGATTAAACTGGAATGGGTAAGAGGGCTTACCGACTTTCTCATTGCCAATCTGGGATTCTTCTTTGTGCCACCTGGCGTCGCGCTGATGTTACACTTCGATCTGATTAGGGCTGAGCTTGTGCCCATCATCGGAGCAACACTGGTAAGCACAGCTTTGGTACTACTCGTTACGGGACACACACATCAGATGGTGGCCAAGGGCGAGAAGAAGATAACTAACGTGATCAAGGACAAAATGGAGGAAAGGAGCAAACATGATTGAACAGATAGTAACCAACCAGTATTTTCTTCTGGCGCTGACTTTCGGCATCTACCAAGGTGCAAAAATGCTGCAACACTGCACGCAATCCATCCTGCTCAACCCGATACTCATAACGATCGGTTTAGTAATTGTGTTTCTCAAAGTCTGCGACATTCCTTATGACACCTATCACGAAAGCGCCAAGATGATAGACTTCTGGCTCAAACCCGCAGTGGTGGCACTTGGTGTGCCGCTGTATCTGCAACTCTCGCAGATCAAAAAGCAGATTGTGCCAATACTGGCCTCGCAGATGATGGGATGTGTAGTCGGTATTATCAGTGTAGTAGTGACCGCACGAATGCTTGGTGCCTCACGTGAAGTAGTGGCATCGCTCGCCAGTAAGTCGGTGACCACGCCGATAGCGATGGAGGTGACTCAGGCGTTGGGCGGAATACCATCGCTCACGGCAGCCATCGTCGTGATAACCGGTCTGATAGGCGGTGTGGTGGGATTTAAACTCATGGCGGTAGGACATATATACAATCCTATGGCTAAGGGACTGTCTATGGGTGCGGCATCGCATGCTGTGGGCACCTCGGTAGCTATGGAACGCGACGAGTTTGTGGGGGCTTATGCCAGCCTTGGCCTCACGCTCAATGGCATACTGACCGCCATACTGACACCCACCATCGTTGAATTGATGAGCTGATACTGTCTTGCGAGATTCATGGCTTGGTTTGTGCATGACACCAATCTGTCATTAGGGGGAATTATGCTTTTTTAGAAAGAAAAAAGATAGTATTACGAAAAGATTGAGTATATTTGCATGAGAAATGAGGTGGGGGAAACTCCCCATTTGGATTAAAACTTTAAAAGTTACTATGCGATTAGGAATCATTGGAGCAGGGTGGATAGCTCAAAAGATGGCAGAGGCACTTGCCAACAAACCACATGGATGTGAGTGTTATGCTGTGGCTTCACGCTCACTGGAAAAGGCTGAAGCTTTTGCCAAACAGTTCTATATAAATAAGGTGTATGGATCTTACGAAGAACTGGTCAGCGATCCTGCGGTGGATATCGTTTATATCGCCACCCCTCACTCTCATCATTATCCTCATGCCCGTTTGGCTCTTGAACACGGAAAACCCTGTTTGGTGGAGAAAGCCTTTACTGCCAATGCCCGCGAGGCAGAACAGCTGTTGGCTTTGGCTCATGAGAAGGGACTCTTCATTACTGAGGCGATATGGACCCGTTATATGCCATTGTCGCATCGGGTGAAGGAGATTATGGATTCTGGCGTGATAGGTGAACCGCGTGTTCTGACAGCCACCTTATGTTATATGATGGAACAGAAAGAGCGTATCGTGCGCCCTGAACTGTGTGGCGGTGCGTTGCTCGACCTCGGAGTCTATTGCTTGAATTTTGCACGTATGTATTTCGGTACAGATATTTGTCGCATGGTAAGCAATGTGCATAAGAGTGACACAGGAGTTGACATGCACGAGAGTATCTCGCTCTCATACCGTGATGGTCGTATGGCCAATCTCCAGTCGGGAGCTCTGTGTCTGAACGACCGCCAAGGCATTATCAGTGGCACGGAGGGTTACATTCGTGTGGATAATATCAACTGTCCTGAACTGATAGAGGTTTATCGCAACTATCAACTGGTCGCCTCTTACCATAAACCAGCAGACATGGTTAATGGCTATGAGTATCAAGTCATCGAATGTCAACGCTGTTTGGAGGCAGGACTCCTTGAATCGCCTATGATGCCTCACGCAGAAACACTTGCCATTATGCGACAGATGGACGCGCTGAGGAAAGAGTGGGGCGTGCATTACCCGATGGACTGATGGATGATGTGTATGGCAGATAGACAATGCCTGACGCTGCGATAGAACTGACCGAATGATAAATGGGGTATAACCCCTATGAAAAAGTATATAAAGTTGTTAAACGATAAAAAGTTGCCGAAAAGTTTGGCAGTTTCATTTTTATTTATCAATTTTGCACCGACATTTGCAAGTTGCCCAACTCGCTTGGGCTTCTGAGCCAATAGAGTTTGGCTCCGCATTTGTCTCTATATTTATGGGAAAGCGTCTTCATGCGCTTTGTTTCTGATAGCTTGAAATCTGGACAATTTCAATCACAGTCGGAACTTAGCAACGGTAGATGCTCATGTAGTGTTTATACATGATTCTATGCGCGAAAAGCGGACTATGCCAATGGTCTGCCATTATGTGTTATAGAAGATTATATAAACTCCACTGCGTGGGTTCTGCGTTGCCTGTTCAACTGTGATGGGTAGTCCAGAACCTCAAGCTATGGAACAGGCAAGTGTCAGGTTCCACGCTCTTTCATTTATAGGTTCACCTTATCCATATTATAACAACCAGCCGACTCCGAGAACCTATAGGCAACAGCGAATCAAGAAACAAAAAAATGGAAAAGAAAGAAAAGAAATTCTATCAATCTCCTACTATGACAGTTTATGAAATCAGCAGGACGCAGATTTTGGCGGGAAGTACTAATGGAGAAACAGAAAAACTTGGTGAAGAAGATTATACATGGGATTAACAAAAATAATGAAAATGAAGAAATATATTCAATCTATGATGGCTTTTGCAGCCATCGTGTCCTTTGCGTCATGTTCGTCGGAGGACAACAACACTACAATTGAAAATGAGAGTGCGGTAAAGGTAATGACCTTTACTGCAACGCAAGAAGGTAATGAGGCAAGCACTAGGGCTATACTAAGCGGTACCAATATTCACTGGGAATCAAAAGACAAAATAAGTCTTCTTTATAGTAGCGAAAATAAACAGTTTACGCTAACTGATGGTGCTGGAAGTACATCGGGCAAGTTTTCAGGTGAGGCACTTGAGTCGGGTCCTTATACAGCCGTTTATCCATATCAGTCAACTGCATCTCTTTCGGGCAATGATGTTACAAACGTAACCCTTCCTGCCACTCAAACCGCTACCGCCAACAGTTTCGACAAGGTAGCTGCATTAATGATGGCAAAGAGCGACAACACAACTTTGGAATTCAAAAATGCCGTTGGTTATGTGAAGGTGATTCCAAAGTTTGCTTGCAGCAAGATTGTGTTGAAGGCAGCTGGAGCATCTGAATATCTTGCAGGAAAGTGTACACTTTTATACGATACTAATAGCAATAAACCGTCGATAGCATTTACCTCAGAACAATCAACATCCATTACACTATCGGGAACCATTACTGCGAACACGGCTTATTACATAGCTGTTCCTGCCGTAACACTCTCCGCAGGTTGGAGCATTTCGTTCACTGACACCACCGGTGATGTTTACACTCGTACTGGCAGTAAAGAAATTGAGTTTAAGAGAAATACTATCATTAATCTCGGTGAGTTTTCAAGAACTGACAATAACTTGAAATTGACGTTAACACAGAATGGTAACGTGTCAGCGGACAAACAGGTTGATATGGGAGTGTTTACGATTGATAAAAAAAATATAGATTAATATTCGCCAAATCCAACCTAACAACCACAGGTCTTGCCGCAAATGAATCTGACTACGGCGATTACTTTGCTTGGGGAGCTAAGGAGCCTTGGTATTTATCAATTTCAGGAGACACTTTTACTTGGAAACCTGACCATAGTAGCGGATATGCAAGTGGAACAGCCCCAGCCTTCTCCCCCGAATATACGTCTGAAAAAGATTTTGAAATGTCAGATGACCCTGCTCGCAAGATTCTCGGTAGTGACTGGCAGATACCGACCAAAGCGATATGGGAGGCTTTGAATACATCAAGTTATAAGTGGACTTGGACAACCAAAAAGAATAAAAATGGTATGGAGGTAAAAAACAACTCCACAATTAACTCAATCTTCTTGCCTGCAGCTGGCTACGTCCGTGCGAAAAATTTCAGTGAACGCGGCTCTGGCGCCCGCTACTGGTCAGGAACAGCCTACTCGAGCTTAAACGCATATCGCCTGTCCTTCTCTGACAGTAAACTCAATGTGAAACACGACCTCGCTCGCCAATACGGTTGTTCGGTGCGCCCGGTGCGCTTGGTTGCAGTGGATTGAAACTTCAGCAATTAAGGGTCATGGAAGGGTCATGGGGACAGGTACATTGGTTCACTCTTAAGGGTCGATGAACCTGTCCCCGATGATTCCCGAAATTACATCCAATCCTCCGAACCGCCCAATATGGTTTGTAGATGACCCACTTTGGTTTGTAAACGCCTCATTTTGCACGTCCCAACACCCAACAACTGTTAAAAATCACCTCCAATTCCGTACATTTCTTCCAAAAGCCTTGCACAATCCAAATAAACGCCTTACCTTTGCAGCAACAGTTCCTGCCACGCCTCTTCCTTGAATGCGTACCACGGCAGGACTTCGTGTTTTTATAGAGTATATGTAACATCAAACAATGGCAGTATGCAGTACACCAAACAGGCTATTGACTTTTCAGACCAACTTAGTCTGTTAAAACAACGAGGGCTGATAATTGATGATGAAGACAAGGCTTTACGCTGTCTTCGCTCTATAAGTTATTTTAGATTGACAAATTATCTTGTTCCAATGGAGTCAGACTCTGACACACACGCCTTCAGACCAAACAGTCATCTGCATACGGCAATCGCTTTATACAACTTTGACCGAAAGTTGCGCTCGTTGGTTTTTACTTCAATTCAAGATATAGAGGTGGCTCTTCGTACTCGGATTATTCATTATTTCTCATTAGTTCATGGACCTTTCTGGTTTATGAGAAATGATCTCTTCATTAACGATAGTATTCATCAGACGTGCATCAACAACATTGCCTCCGAGGTGAACCGTTCCAAGGAAGAGTTTATTTCGGAGTATCGACGTAACTATACATCACCTGAGTTCCCTCCTGCTTGGAAGACCTTGGAGGTCGTATCGTTCGGAACATTATCGAAGCTCTTCTGCAACTTCAAGAATGTAAAGGTGAAGAAGCAAGTGGCAAGAGATTTCAATTTGCCCCAATACACGTATTTGGAGAGCTGGATAAAATGCGCTGTTGTGCTACGAAATGCATGCGCACATCATGCAAGAATATGGAACAAACGTTTTCCGACTATGCCTACTATGCCACAGAGATTGCCTGAGTCATGGGTGTCAACAAATAGTTTTCGTCCAAACAAGCTGTATCATCAGTTGTGTTATCTCGCATATATGGAGCAAAGCATCGTGCCCAATTCCGATTTTACAGAAGCATTGGTTAAACTGGTAAAAGATAACCCCGAGATACAAACTCGTTCGATGGGCTTCCCATTAGGCAACTGGCAGGACGAACCACTGTGGAGCACTCGATGCTAAAGACGGATGAACAAATAAAATTTCAATCAATTAGGGTCAGGGGACAGGTTTGAAGTGAACCCACAAAGTTGGACGGGTTAATCACTGTGAACCTGTCCCGATGATTCTGTGAACACCCTTCAAACCAAGCAAAAAAGTTGTTAAACGATAAAAAGTTGCCGAAAAGTTTGGCAGTTTCATTTTTATTTATCAATTTTGCACCGACATTTGCAAGTTGCCCAACTCGCTTGGGCTTCTGAGCCAATAGAGTTTGGCTCCGCATTTGTTTCTATTTATGGGAAAGCGTCTTCATGCGCTTTGTTTCTGACTTCTCGAAATCTGGAAAATTTCAATCACAGTCGGAACTTAGCAACGGTAGATGCTCATGTAGTGTTTATACATGATTCTATGCGCGAAAAGCGGACTATTTAAATGGTCTGCCATTATGTGTTATAGAAGATTATATAAACTCCACTGCGTGGGTTCTGCGTTGCCTGTTCAACTGTGATGGGTATTCCAGAACCTCGAGAAGTGGAACAGGCAAGTGTCAGGTTCCACGCTCTTTCATTTATAGGTTAACCTTATCCATATTATAACAACCAGCCGACTCCGAGAACCTATAGGCAACCGAGAATCAAAAAACAAAAAAATGGAAAAAAAAGAAAAGAAAATCTATCAATCTCCTACTATGACGGTTTATGAAATCAGCAGGACACAGATTTTGGCGGGAAGTGCTGATGGAGGAACAGAAACACTTGGTGAAGAAGATTATACATGGGATTAACAAAAATAATGAAAATGAAGAAATATATTCAATCTATGATGGCTTTTGCAGCCATCGTGTCCTTTGCGTCATGTTCGTCGGAGGACAACAACACTACAATTGAAAATGAGAGTGCGACAAAGGTAATGACCTTTACTGCAACGCAAGAAGGTAATGAGGCAAGCACTAGGGCTATACTAAGCGGTACCAATATTCACTGGGAATCAGAAGACAAAATAAGCATCTTCGATGGGACGAATAATAATCAGTTTACGCTAACTGGCGGTGATGGAAGTACATCGGGCAAGTTTTCAGGTGAGGCAGAACAATCAAATTCTTATACAGCCGTTTATCCGTATCAAGAAAATGCCTCTCTTTCGGGCGATGATGTTACAAACGTAACCCTTCCTGCCACTCAAAACGCTACCGCCAACAGTTTCGACAAGGAAGCAGCCTTGATGATTACAGAGAGCGGCGATGGAAAAACGTTGAATTTTAAGAATGTCGTAGGCTATGTGAAGGTGAAACCAAATTTTGATTGCAAAAGAATAGATTTAAAAGCTTTTGACAACTCTGCGGTATTGGCAGGAACTGGCACAGTCTCTTATAACGGCGGAGAACCAAAACTCGATCTTTCCAATGCGAAAACAAAGGATTATGCCATCACACTTCAAGGAGAAATCAAGGCAGGCAATTACTACTATATTGCAGTACCCCCAGTTACACTTAAGGCTGGTTGGTCTATAAAATTCACAGCGTCTGATGGTACAGTATATTCCCGCAAGGGAACAAAAGATATCACTTTCACTCGCAACAAGGTGACCAACCTTGGTGAGTTTGATATCAATGAAACAAATTGGTATGAGCCAAGAGGAAAAATAGATGAAAATAGGGAGGTTGATTTGGGATTTACAATAAAGATTGGCACAAAGAATTATAAAGTTATTTTTGCCAATGCCAACCTCTCAACAGGCACAGGTACAGGTCTTGCCTATTATGAATACGACTACGGCGATTATTTTGCTTGGGGAGCAACTAAGCCTTGGTATGTTTCTTATCACATTAATGCTCCTGGTGGAACACCGATAGTAGGAGAAGGCCCTAATTGGGACAAATCAGGTGGATACATTAAAGCCAATGCCCCATATTACAATGGCTCTTATACCAAATACACGGCTGGAAAAACCCTTGAAGCAGCTGACGATGCCGCAAACAAGATTCTCGGTGGTGACTGGCAGATACCAACTACAGAGATTTGGCAGGCATTGTACGATGCCAATACAAAAATGGTGAATTGGGAGTTTTATGGAAATAAGGTTTCGGAAACAATAGTCCAAGGAATGAAGATAAGCAAGAAAGACGATTCTAATACTTATATCTTCTTGCCTGCGGGTGGCCAAGCTGGCCAAGGCGAGAATATGGGGACTTCGTTTTACAATGTCGGCTCGAAAGGCAACTACTGGTCAGGCACAGCAGCCGACCCGAACACTGGCGCGTATTGCCTGAACTTAAATTTTATTTTTAAAAGTGTCGATTCGAAGGGCAACTTCGGTCGCTACTACGGTTACTTGGTGCGTCCAGTGCGCTTGGTTGCAGTGGATTGAAACTTCAGCAATAGCGCATGGCGATGGGATTTATATATCCCTCCGCCTCCTAAACCCCGAAGGGGTGACATAGCCCAGCACAGGGCGTGAGCCCTGTGTATATGAATCACCCCATTCCCCCTCCCTCCTCGCGCCGTCGTCGCGCGAGGAGGGTAGGATGGGAAACCAAGCAAAAAAGTTGTTAAACAATAAAAAGTTGCCGAAAAGTTTGGCAGTTTCATCACTAATTTTGCACCGACATTTGCAAGTTGCCCAACTCGCTTGGGCTTCTGAGCCAATAGAGTTTGGCTCCGCATTTGTTTCTATTTATGGGAAAGCGTCTTCATGCGCTTTGTTTCTGACTTCTCGAAATCAGGTAAACCAGAACCTCGAGAAGTGGAACAGGCAAGTGTCAGGTTCCACGCTTTTTCATTAATAGGTTCACCTTATATTAATTAATCATTAACCAGCCGAATCCGAGAACCTATAGGCTACAGCGAATCAAGAAACACAAAAATGGAAAAAAAAGAAAAGAAAATCTATCAATCTCCTATTATGACGGTTTATGAAATCAGCAGGACACAGATTTTGGCGGGAAGTACTAATGGAGAAACAGAATCACTTGGTGAAGAAGAGTATACATGGTAAAAAGAATGAAAATGAAGAAATATATTCAATCTATGATGGCTTTTGCAGCCATCGTGTCCTTTGCATCATGTTCGTCGGAGGACAACAACACTACAATTGAAAATGAGAGTGCGGTAAAGGTAATGACCTTTACTGCAACGCAAGAAGGTAATGAGGCAAGCACTAGGGCTATACTAAGCGGTACCAATATTCACTGGGAATCAGAAGACGAAATAAGCATCTTCGATGGGACGAATAATAATCAGTTTACGCTAACTGACGGTGCTGGAAGGACATTTGGTAAGTTTTCAGGTAAGGCAGGACAATCAAATTCTTATACAGCCGTTTATCCATATCAGCCAAATGCTTCTCTTTCGGGCAATGATGTTACAAACGTTACTCTTCCTGCCATTCAATATGCCAGAGACAACAGTTTCGACAAGGAAGCAGCCTTGATGATTGCAGAGGGCGGCGATGGAAACACGTTGAATTTTAAGAATGTCGTAGGTTATGTGAAGGTGAAACCAAGGTTTGCTTGCAGCAAGATTGTGTTGCAGGCAGCTCGAGCATCTGAATATCTTGCAGGAATGTGTACTCTTTTATACGATACTAATAGCAATAAACCGTCGATAGCATTTACCCCAGAACAATCAACTTCCATTGTTACACTATCGGGAAACATTACTGCGAACACGGCTTATTACATAGCTGTTCCTGCCGTAACACTCTCCGCAGGTTGGAGCATTTCGTTCACTGACAACACCGGTGATGTTTACACTCGTACTGGCAGTAAAGAAATTGAGTTTAAGAGAAATACTATCATTAATCTCGGTGAGTTTTCAAGAACAGATAATAAGTTGAAATTGACGTTATCAAAAAATGGTGAAGTGCCAGCGGACAAACAGGTTGATATGGGAGTGTTTACAATTGGTGATAAGAATTATCGATTAATATTCGCCACATCCAACCTAACAAAAGGTGGTCTTGCCGAAAATGAATATGATTTTGGTGATTATTTTGCTTGGGGAGCTACTGAGCCTTGGTGTACGCAATATTCTCGTACTGGCACAGGATATAACGTTCAAGTTTCACTAACGACTTGGGGGAACACCAAAAATGCCACAGTTTACGATTGGACAACTGTTCCATTTAGAGATGATAATAACTGGTCTTGCAACCAATACATTAATAATGGCGAAAAACTTGCTATGGAGCACGATGCCGCTCGTCAGATACTTGAAGGTGACTGGCAGATACCAACAAAAGAGATTTGGGATAAATTGTTTGAGTCTTCAAAGTACGAATGGACTAAGACTAAAAAAGCAGAATACAATGGCTACCAAGTGAAAAGCAAAAAAAGTGAAACAGGAACTATCTTCTTGCCTGTAGCTGGCGAAGTCAATAATTCTTGGCTCAGCGGTGCCGGTACTTCCGGCTTCTACTGGTCAGGCACAGCCAACTCGAACAAGGCCGCATATTCCCTGTACTTATATTTATATTACAAGGAGGGCAATAAGGATATCTCCCCAAAATATCGCTACTACGGTTATTCGGTGCGCCCGGTGCGCTTGGTTGTGGAATCTTTGGCGGATCCTGTTGCTACTACAGAGAGATATGATTATGAAAACGATTTTAGTTGGGAATAATTATTATATTAGAACAATGAAGAAATATATTCTACCTTTTATGTCCATTGCCATGCTGATGGCAATGGCAAGTTGCTCATCGTCAGACGATGAAGTGGCAGAAATCAAAGAAGAAAGCAAGTTAGTTCCAATGACTTTCACTGCCACACAGGAATCAAATGTTGGTACTCGTACGGCTCTTGATGCTGGCACTGGTGTCGATTGGGAGACAGGTGATAAGATTAGTGTATTTGATGGTCAAGGTAACCGGACGTTTACATTAACAGAAGATGTTGAAGACGGAAAATTTTCAGGTACAGCTTCGTCACAAGCAACATCTTTCACTGCTGTTTATCCATACACAGAAGGAGCTAAACTTGAAAAAGATGGTAGTGTAAGTGGTATAACTCTTCCTGCAGAACAAACTCCAACTATTTGGAGTTTCGACCCAAAGGCAGCATTGATGATGGCTGTATCGACGAAAGACAAAAAGTATAATTTGGATTTCAAGAATGCCGTAAGTCTTATAAAGTTACAGATAGAGTTTCCTTGCAAGAAGATAGTGCTGACTGCAAACGAGGATATTGCAGGTACAGGAACTCTAACTTATAATAATGGTGAACCTTCAATCTCTTTTACGTCAAACCAATCGAAGACCATTACTTTGAAACCTGCTACAGGAGAATATTTTAAAAAAGGTGATCAGTATTTTATTGTAGTTCCTCCTATAACCTTGACAAAAGGTTTCAGCATTAGTTTCCATGCCTCTGATGAATATTGTGTTTACACTCGAACAAGCACCAAAAGCAATACGTTTCATCGTAGTAAGTTTAAACACATCGGCAAATTTGAGACAACAGGCATATTTGATACAACAGGTAAAAAATTGGGGGAATGGACATATAATTCGCGTGGCATAGTAGATAAAAGTCAAGAGCTTGATATGGGAGAGTTTGACATTAATGGAAAAAAATATAGATTAATATTCGCCAAATCCAACCTCACAAAAGATGGTCTTGCCACAAATGAATATGATTATGGTGATTACTTTGCTTGGGGAGCTACTGAGCCTTGGTATTCTTCAGCGACACAAACGTGGAAAAATGACAAACCAGGTGGATACATTATAGCCAATGCCCCATATTACGATATTTCAACAAGGAAATATACCAAATACACCACCGCTGGACAAACCCTTGAAGATGCAGACGATGCCGCTCGTCAGATACTTAAAGGTGACTGGCAGATACCAACAAAAGAGATTTGGGAGGCTTTGGACTATGCCAAAAATAATCAGGTCTATTGGGGACCCGAGGGAAATAGGACCTTTACCCAAGTTCAAGGAAAAGGAATCAACGGAATTCAGATAATCAGGAATGACAGATCTGGTAAGTATCTCTTCTTGCCTGCAGCTGGCTACGTCTATAGTACTGATTTCAAGGACGTCGGCTCTATAGGCTACTACTGGTCAGCCACAGCCTACACGAACGATCGCTCGTATAACCTGTATTGCGATGGCAGTCATGTATATCATCATTACAATCACTTTCACTATAATGGTTTACCGGTGCGCCCGGTGCGCTTGGTTGCAGTGGATTGAAACTTCAGCAATTAAGGGTCATGGAAGGGTCATGGGGACAGGTACATTGGTTCACTCTTTAGGGTCGATGAACCTGTCCCCGATGATTCTTTTAACCCCTCTCAATATAACGTGATAGACTCCGCTATCTGAATGCTTTCTTGCTGTACGTGCCATTTCTCAATTGTATATAGATGGTTCAAGTACCTGTCCCCGATGATTCCCGAAATTACATCCAATCCTCCGAACCGCCCAATATGGTTTGTAGATGACCCTCTTTGGTTTGCAGATACCTCATTTTGTATTTCCAACACCCAACAACTGTTAAAAATCACCTCCAATTCCGTACATTTCTTCCAAAAGCCTTGCACAATCCAAATAAATGCTTTACCTTTGCACCACAAGAACCCGCCAAGCCTCTCTACGATGCTTAAATCGGCGGGTCGTTTTATTTTTATACCAATAAGGGTCATGGGGACAGGTACAACCAAGGTGAACGTACGGTTTTCTGATGAAGACGTATGGCTCACGCAGGCACAGCTTGCGGAGATATATGATACTACGCAAGAGAATATATCAATGCACATTAAAAACATATACAAAGACGCTGAATTACAGGAAGATCGAACTTATAAGGATTTCTTATTAGTTCGCCAAGAGGGCAAACGTAGCGTTCAACGCAACATTGCACATTTACAGAACAGGAACTGAAAAGACTGAACCTGTTGGTGTCCCAATTCCTTGACTACGCTGAATTTCAGGCATTCCCTCCGAAGAATCCACCCGTCTGCCCGTCACCTACGCCAAGGCTCTTATATCCGAAGATCTGGGGTTAGAGGGCATGTCGTGATATAGGATAATTATCTATTTCAATAACATTTGAAGGCTGCAAGCGGCATAGTAAATGCCATTTGCAGCCTTCATTGTGTTTGGGGGCACTTTACACTACAAGTCCCTCACTTCATCTATTGTCAAACCCGTTATATCGGATATCATCTCTAATGCCAAACCGTAGGTTTTCATCTTGCGGGCATTTGCAATTTTCTCTTCCTTCTGACCTTCCTCGCGTCCTTCCATACGTCCTTCCATACGTCCTTCCATACGTCCTTCCATGCGTCCTTCCATACGCACTCCCTCAAACACGCTAATGGTGTCGCGGTATTTTTTCAGAGCCTCGTCGTATTGCAGGCGCTCGGCACGGGTCATGGCGCTCACATCGGCTATGCTCTCGAGCTTCTTGAAAACGGCACTCTGAGCCGCCCAGGGTAATCTGTTTAATGTTTCCATATTCTTTAACAAATAAATCCAACGTTCTACTTGATTCTCACATTCTTCGGCTTCCTTCTTGAACAACGGAAGCTGGAGGTATATCATACGCAACTTGTCGGAGAACTGCTCCTTCGTATCCTTCTCGGCAAGAACGACATCCGTGCGGAACTGCTTCTTGAAATCCAAGGGGCTGAAGTTAAGGAACGCCACAAGATAAACAGAGTCTATCTCATAGTTCCATGACGAACCGCGCTCACCTTGTCGGGCTATCGACTCCGACACGTAGTATATGCTCCTGTTCTTGAAGAATGGCTGCGACTTGTTTTGCATCTCTACTATTATCTTCTCGCCCTCGTCGGTCTCGCAATATATGTCGTAAATCAGCGACCTGTCTTCCTCAAACAGTGCTGGTTGCTCCTTGTCGAGGAATGTAAGGTTGACGATGTGCTTCTCTCCCTCAAAAAGGCTATTGAGGAAGTCGAGCAGCAGCGGTTTCGACAGCTCTTGTCCGAAGATTCTCTTGAAACCGACATCGGTGAAAGGATTAATGTATTTTGCCATATCTCACTATTTTTGTTAGCAAAGATAGTGATTTTTATTGAAATGGCAATAAAAAGAATGAAAATGTTACAAATAATTAACGGATAGGAGAACCAAACAGAGGCATGGGGCAAGGGTCATGGGTTCACTTCAAACCTGTCCCTGATGATTCCGACCTGATGATTCAAATCTCAAGGCGTTCATCACATAGTGCCGCCACTTTCTTTCTGTGGGTGATAAGTAGGATGGTGGTGGATGGACGGGCGGCGAAAAGGCGACTGAACAATTCTCGCTCCGTGTCCTCGTCGAGAGCCGAACTGATCTCGTCGAGCAAAAAGACGGCACCGGGTCGGAGAAGTCCGCGTGCTATGGCTATGCGTTGCGCCTGACCCTCACTCAATCCTCCGCCATGTTCCGACAATACCGTGTCGATACCTTGCGGCAAGTCGAAGACGAAGTCGGCACACGATGTGTGAAGTGCAGTATGCAGTTCCTCGTCGGATGCATCCGGTTTTGCCATCAGCAGGTTATTGCGTATCGTGCCACTTATCAGAGTGTTTCCCTGTGGCACAAACACCACATTCTTCCTCATGCTCTTGTCGGCAGCATGAGTGAATCCATTCCCGTAGAATGTCACCTCTCCACTGTCGGGTTGTATGAAATTGAGTATGAGTCGGAAGAGCGTTGTCTTTCCTGCACCTGTTGTTCCGAGTATTGCGGTCTTGGTGCCAGGACGGAAGTCATGCGAGAAATTACTCATCACCTCCCTGTCGCCCTTGGCATATCGGAATGTCACGTTGTCCATGCGTATGCCAAGCAATGTGCGGGTAGTGATGTCTTCGCCGGCGCATGGTTGTTTCTCCTCGCCATGTTCCATCTCCTTCAGCCGGTCGATACTGGCAGTGCTGTATATGATTGACGGAAATGCGCCGAGCAATGACAGGATAGGTTGTTGTATCTGTCCTACGAGTTGAAGGAAGGATGTCATCACTCCGAAGGTGATTGCCCCCGTGCGCAGTCCGTAGGCTCCCCACACAAAGGCGAGCATATATCCCAAGCCGAATGTGCAACCAAGTGCAAACCGGCTGAACACCATAAACCGTGAACGACGGATATAGTTGACAGTCTGCCTGTCCTGCAGTTCTTCCACCCTGTCCTGCATCCATCTCTCGCCCTGTAATGCCCTCAGCACAACATTCAATTCCACACTCTCCTGTATCCTCGCCATTATTCTGCTCTCATCCTCGCGTATCGAGAGAGTGATGCGTTTCAGTCGGTGGGAGATATACTTGCCGATGATTATTGCGAGTGGAGTGATGAGAATGAGCGCCCATGCCAGTCGGCTGTCAAACCATCTCATCAGGAGGAACGCTCCAACCAGCTGTATAGTCATCACCACCACCTGCGGCAGTTGCACAGCCAATGTCTCGCTCACTGCGTCTATGTCCTTGGCCATCCTCGAGGTGACGTCCCCCGAGTGTATATCATTGGCCTCAAACAATCGTCGGTTGAAGAGTTGCGAGAAGATAGCGAGACGCAGTTCCGCCACCTTCTTGATAAATGCCTTATTGGCAAGGTATTGGTTTAGTTGGCGTATGCTCACCCCCGCCACTACGGCAGCAGCTATCAGCAATGCCTGCACAGCCATCTCGCTCATGGTGCCCCTCATGGCTACGTCGTCGATGAGCTTCTTGCTCAGCCATACCACGCACAGTGCAAGCCCTGTCTGCAGCAGTCCTGCCATTATGCGCACAAGGATATTCAGTCTTATGCCGCGCGAGTTGTCTATAAACCACCTTGCATACTTCATCTATCCACCACTCCGGTCTTTATCCATTCTTCCAAGATGGCCTCTACGTCATGTCGTGCCACCTCTTGTTCCACGTCGTATTCCTTGCACAATGCCAGTGTCAAGGAGTCGATGTCCGAATCCTCGTCGAGCTGTTCCCAAAGGTATGCCGCAGTGTCGTTGAGACTTATCAACCTGCCGAAATCCACGGCTCCAAGTCCTTCGCCCACCAGCACTTTCTCTCCGCATACTTCGCGGAGCACCATACCGTCTTTCTTCTTCATATCTTCTAAATGTTTAATTTCAATATATATCGTCTTAAGGGCAATAGCGCCCACCATATTTCGGATGCCGTCTTGCGCCAACGGGTGTATAGATAATGACGCTTTTGATTACTGTCCACCACATGAGTGGCAATAGCCTTGACGTCGCCTATGGAGCAGTGTTCTCGTCCGACAAGATTTCCGTCGCCCATCAGCGTCACACTCTCGCCCTCAATTCTCTCTATGCGGTGGAGCACATATCTCCTGTTCTCCACCCATGCCAATGCCACGATGCCGCGCTTGAGCCCTGCAGGAGGAGCGAGTATGACACTCTCCTTGCCGCCGATGATAAACGGCAGCATGCTGCGCCCCGAAACAGGCAGAGTCACACTATATCCTTCGTTCATCAGTGCCACAGCCTCGTCAATTATCTTGTTGTCGTTCATATCGTTGAGCTTGTCATTTTCGCTGCCGCCTCGTCGGGCAGACAGTCCATGTGCCACATCCTTGCCGTTGCAGTCAGTGAGTTGAGCGCACGATGCAGTCCGTCGGCGATGTTCTTCTCCCACCTCTTTCCCGACACACTTGATGCCATGGTGGCGTATGCCTCGATGGGCGACATCCGTCGGATGGCGTTATGAGGTGCCTGACGTAGCCTCACTATTGCACCCAAGGGATAATGCTCGTTGACATAACACGGAGTCTTTCCGCTCCATGGCGATCCATACACCTCCGCTTCCCCGTCAGCCTCTATCCTCACCACGGGATTATCGTCGTTTAGCAGTCGGCTGCCTTCTATATATCTGAGCCACAAGCGGGTGTGAGTGCTCTTGCCCGTTCCGCTCGGTCCGAGGAACATATACGCCTTTCCCCCGCGACATACCACTGACGCATGAAACAGCAATGTGTCCATTTCCGCCGTGGCAAGGGCAAATGCAATCATCATCGCGTTGTCGATAGCCAACTTGGGCAGTTCTCCAGTATATACCGTCGCCCTGCGATAGTCGCTGCCACATTCCATCCAGCCGGCCATCTTCCCGTGCGAGCGGAACACAAACAACGGATTTCCTCCCGAATGTCCGCATGCTATCTCGTCGCCCTCTTCCTCCTGTCGCCATTCCTCTGTCCAAGTCTCGGGTAGGGGAGCATTCTCGCGTATCACGACACTTATCAGCGGCTCCGACGGAGTCACCTCAAACGGACGGCAGTTGTCGAGCCATGCGAAGATGTCGTCCCCGGCAGTCAATGCCATCACATGTCGTGCCACACTATAATATCTTGTTGTCATTCTTCGTGAACATATCTTAGTGATAAACTTCTGTACTTAATCCTCTTGGGTATTGTGCGTATGATATAGATCACAAACTTGACATTAATCCACAGACATTCCTGGAATGAGAATCCCATCAGCCTTATCGGTATCAGTATGCCACTGATTACGGTTTGCCAGTATCCCTTTCGGCGGTTTTCGTGATACCACCCAAAGTTTCCGCTCTTAAATGCCTCGTCGAGCATACATCTGCCACGCCTTTCATCCTTCGGGCATATCATCCTGTCGCTCTCCATTGAGAACAGTTCGCTCATCATCCACATCACCGCTCCTGCCGTTTTCCGCAGTCCGAACCTTGACAGTTGGGAGGCTACAAATCGCCTGTCTTCCTCAGATGAAATCTTCATCAGCATATAGTAATCCACGATATGCCTCAGTCCGATGCCTCCCGAGAGGAAATGCCTTTGTATATGCGCCATCTGCATGATCAGGGCGAATCTGCAGGTGGGCACGTCAAAGCCTTCGGGACAACTCTCCGACAGCAGGATTTCCTTTTCGAGAAACCGTTGCAGTCGGCGGTTGGTGATGGGGTTGTAATTACCCGACGACGGTCGGAAGTGCACCTCCACCGCGATACCGCTTGCGTTTTTATTCAGGTGCACATGATGATACGACACGGTGTCCTTTGTGTCCAGAACGCCCTCGTCGCCCAGCAGTTTCAAGACGCTGTCCCTGCCGCCTTCCACCCATATATCGATGTCTCCGGGTTGCCGTTCGTCGGGGTGAGGATACAGTCGTGCGTTGGCTTGTCCTTTCAGTATTGCCGTCTTCCGTCCTCTTTCGCCAAACCATCGCGTTAGCCTTGCAGCCTCTGCGTTCATCTTAGCGTTGAATCTGCGTATAGCTTCGGCTTTCAGGGTCCATTCCATCAGTAGCGGTTTGGGTATGCCAACGTCGCCACTCATCCGATTTACCACACAATATATCACCCCAGTGAGCGTTTGTTGGCATATCTGTATATAAACCTCCTTCCACTCCCTTTCCGAGAGTGTCATTGGCTCATAAGGTTCGCAGCCCACAGCCATTCTCATCAGCCGTATCAATGTCCACTTTGTGTCATTCATTTCTCATCTGCATATAATTGACTGCAAAAATACAACTTTTATATGAAATCAGCAGAATAAATCCACGGAAATTTTGCATATTGAGATTTATTTGTTACTTGCAGTAGGTACAAACGCCATCGGATATTTTGACCGATATAGGTGGCGCCCAACTCCATAGGGCGCCATGCGGAAATACTAAAAATTTAGTTTTTTAAAATATTCGACCACTCGACCACCACTATAACATAATGCGCTAGTGTCTGTGGCTTACAAGGTGACGGTCACTGTTGCCGAAGGGGCACTCAGTCCGCCCATAGGGTTGGCTGCGCGCACGCTGTAGATTCCAGCTTGCTTTGCAGTATAGGTGGGTTGTTCGGTGAAATCGATCACGTTGCCATCTTTACAGATTGCCCACAACCATGTGCCGTAACTCTTGCTCCATGTCAGTACACCGGCGTTGACGCGGATGTCAACAGGAATAGCAGCCTGTTTGGTATCATCGGTAGGTTGCCAGTCGCCAAACATACGGTTCATGTTGCTGTAGGTATCAGCTTCTTTTTCTGTCAGTGTGGGATTGTTTTCATGGCTATTGGCAAAGATGGTCTTGCGTCCAGCGGTTTCGATGGTCACTCCGTTGCAGTCTCTTGAGTTCCATTCTGCAAAGCGTGCAGGCCATCCGTCATGCATCTCGTTCCATCCCAGGGTGGTAGGTTTCACATTCATTCGTGTATCGATAAACACGGCAACAGGTGTTGCCTTGCCCCATGGGCGCCCCAAGGTGTAGGTGCCATCGACGTCGTTGCCTGATGCGCTGATGGTGCAGTTTTTGAACACCCAACCTACGTTTCTCGGTTTTGACGGTACTGCAGTATATCCACCGGCAATCTGTAGCAGTTCCAACTGGTTGAAATAGGCATCTCCTTTACCGCAGAGATAGTCGGTACGTCCACGCACCTGACCGCCCTCAAAGTAGTAGAGTCCCTGTTCGTTGCTACTGGTCCATGTGTCTTGGTAGCCATAGAGCAGGGTGTTCTTATAGATGGTGTTGGTGGCACAGTCATAGACAGCGAGGTTGCGTCCGAGTCTGTCGTCGATGCCACTCTTGATGGTGATGTCTTGGAAATAGGTGCCAACGGCAGCTTCGGTCAGTTGGAAAACAGGACTATAGCGTATGGTTTCGTATTTGTGGGCTGTGCCAAACGGACCTTTGAAGAGCATGCTCGAATCGTTGGAGATGTCTTGTGTGATGATGGTGGCGTCGCGGTCTTCACCAATCAGCGAGAGGTTGGCAGCGGTGATATAGGTGATAGGGTCGGGCAGATCGCCTTCCCACAATACGGTAGTGCGGTCTTTTCCCGTATGCTTATAGTGCTTCATTGCTCCTGTCGGCATTTTGTAAGTGCCTTTTTTTACCAAGATGCGGTAACGCGTCTGTTGGTCTTTGCGGCTGTTGGCAACAGCAATAGCATGGCAGAGTTCGGCAGTTGTTGACACCACAGCATCATAGGCATGTTTGGTTTCTGTAGGAATCGTGATGTGTTTAGCCAAAATACCCTGCTCTTTCAGCAGTTGTGCGCAGAGTTGTGCAGCAGCCATAGCACCTTTTTTGTTATAGTGCGTCTTGTCGGTGGTAGTACCTTTGTCGAAGAGTGCCGCGTAGCATGCGTCAAAACTGCCGTATTGCTCGTAGAGGTTTTTGGTGGCTGTGGTCATATCCACAAAACTGATATGTTCCTCTTTAGCCAACTGTCTCATGTGGTAGGGATAGTCCATATCATGGTTGTCGCTATCAATGTGTTGCTGGGTCATGATAGTATCTTGGTGCAAAGCATCAAACTTATCGCCCAAATCGTGTTGTCCGGCACGTGTTATCTTGTGGTCAGCACCGAAATAACATCTGCATACGGGTGAGATAAGCACAGGAGTTGCACCTTTTGCCTTTACCTCTCTGATGATTTTTCTCAACCATTCTTTATAGGTGGAGTGGGGGATGGTGCCTCGTTTGTCCTTTCTTACAGTAGCCAACTGTGCATCGTTTCCCTGTGCAGCATAGAAGGTCTGAAGTTCTTGGTTGTCCATGCCGTTGAACTTCTCATCGTTGTGTCCAAACTGTATGAGCACATAGTCGCCAGAGCCCACGCTATCCTTGGCATTCTGCCATAACTCGTTATATCCGGCACGCGAGTCTCTTCCGCCTTTTGCATAGTTGAGGCTCACCCATCCATGGGTAAGGAAATTGCCGAAATACATACCCCATCCACGCATTTTTGTCGTGTTGACGTCGTAGGGGGCCATAGTGGAGTCGCCCAGTGTGAATACTTTCTTGGCAGCCTGAATGTTGCATCCCAAGAGGATGGCGATGATGCAGACTGCCACCCTTGTCAGTTGTTGTTTCATGTTGTTGATTTGTCTTTTTACTGAACTTTCGCATGTGGGGAAGTTAAGGGAAGTTAGGGAAGTTAGAGAGAAGTTAAGGGACAAATGTCCTACGTCTTACGGCAAAAGGCTATTGTCTCTTAACTTCCCGAACGACCGTAGGGAGTGATAACTTCCATTTTATGGCACCTTTTCTCGCCATGACAGAATTAAAGCGAGCTTTATTCTGCTCATTTGGCTTAACGAAAACGTTCTTTAACTTCAATCAATTCCATCAGTTGCGAAACTTGAATCTTTTTAGTATTTTTTCTATTGCAAAGGTACGATAAAGTGAGCAGAATACAAAAAGAAAATTATTTTTTTTCTTTCTGTATTCTTAATACTCCACTCTTACGTTGTCCACCCAAAGGGTGTTGTCCACCGAACCGATATAGGCACCACCGTGGCTGGAGTCAAACTGCAGAATCATGTGGGTAGGTACTTCGTTGGCAGTAGCCCATCCTATTTCCTTCACAGGCATCATCTTGCCTTTTGAGTTTTTCGCCCATTTTATGTCATTTCCTGTTAATAGTCCCATATAGGGTTTGTAGAAATGCTGTCGGGTGATGTCACCGTAGTGGATGGGAAAAGATGCATTCTCCACCCATCCGTTGGTAGTTTTGGCAAAGCGCACCACCATAGTGCCTACACGTTTAGCCCAGATGTTGCCTTTGGCATCCTCCCATCGCTTTTGTAGCAAACAGACGCAGTCTGCCATGTCGATGCCTGCCACGGTTTTCACTTTGCTGAATCCCGTTTCCTTGATGCGGTTGGGGTGTCCCGATAGTTGCACCCGATAGTCGAACACCAGTGCTTTGGGTTTTCCGGTGAATTTCATACCCGCATCGAGTTTTGCCATAGGGTTTGATGTCGAAGTTATGGGTTCGAGGGTTTCGCCGAGGAAGATGCTTCCAGCAGCTAATACTTTGATGTTGACTATGCCCAACACCTTACACGTCTCGATGTGTGTCACCAGTTTGGCACAAAAGCCATGTCCCGGATGACTGTCTCTATAGACCGATACATTGGTTTTGGTAATGCCCGACACCTTCGCCATCACGTTTGACGTACCCCAAGGCGAACCGCCCCAGTTGGTGTATGGTGCATTCTGTTTCCACGTTTTGGCAGGCGCTATCTCGTAGAGGGTTTTGGTGTTTCCACCAATGATAGCACTCTCTTTCACATGGCGTGTCACCCATTGGTTCATATCACCATATTTAATAGGTTGAATGTTCTGGCCGTTAGCATCTGTCGTAGCGGTCAAAGTCAGCGCCAATATGGCGCCCGCTTTTATGAGTATGGCCTTTGTCATTTTATGATGTGTTTAAGTTTCAAGAGTCTTATATCCGTTTCCTGCATACATTCCTCGTAGGTTCTTGGCGTGTTGTGGTCGTCGAGGAAGAAGCGTTTCTGTTGGGGCATAAACCGCCGGCTTGCCAGCGACAGCGTATCGTTGCGGTAGGTTGTTGCCACGTGGCCCAAGGTCAGCAGCGTGTGAAACACACAGTTGCTGGATGCTGGCAACTGGCTGTTGCGATGCAGCGCATCAGCCTCGTTGGGAAACTGTTTGGTGTAAACCTCAGAAGTCCATATCACCATTGGCACATGCAGTTGGTAGAATGACGGATAGGGTGAGGCATGGAGGAATAGTTTGCGGCTATCGTCGAAGATGTCTTCTCCGTGGTCTGAGGTAAAGAGCATGGCAGTAGCGCCTCCTCGCTGTTGAGCCAATCTGATGATACGGTGTAATAGCCAGTCGGTGAAACGTATGGAATTGTCGTAGGCGTTTACCATCATCTGTCGGTATTGTGGTTTTGCTCCATTGTAAGAATCGGGCAGAAAGTGTGCCATCAACTTCGGATAGCGGTCGGTATAGTCGAAGTGTGAACCATAAGTATGTACCACGACAAAGAGTTTGTGATAGTCTTTCGCCAGTTGTTTTCGGAGTGGAGTCAGCACATCGCTATCTGTTGTCATGGCTTTACTGCCTCCATTGGCTGTATCGTGCAGGAAGATGCAGTCATCAGCCTGTTCGCCGAGGAAGTCAATAAACGAGTGGTTGCGCTGTTGGTTGGAGATGTATGCGGTGTGCCATCCTGCTTCTCGGAAAGCCTGCATGATGCCTTTGGTACGAAACAGGATATTGAAATCCTCTGCCGATGCCAACGACAGCAGTATCGGCACACTCTTATGGGTCGTGTTGCTTTGACTCATATAGTTGGAAAACACCGTCAGTCCTTGCTGTTTTGTCAGCAATGGGTTGGTGGGGCGGTGGTAGCCATAGAGTTGCCAGTTGTCGGATCTGCTTGTTTCACCCACCACACAGACAATCGTTTGGCGTGTAGTATCTGTCGGGTCTATCGTACTCTTGGCATTGAAAGTGAAATGGTCAGAAGTCTTATGGTATTCTGCCGATGCCTTCTCTCGACCGAATGCTAAGGTGCAATTGTAGCAGGCATTCAGTGGGAAAATGCTGTTGGTAGGTATAAAGTCTGTGGAGATTGTCACCGTTGTGGTCAGTAGAATAGCCGCCACAGCCATGATGAATCCACTCTTTCTCCAGTGTTTCACGAATGTATGGTCTAAATCCCTTTTCTTCGTCCATAGCGTGATGGCGAGGATGATAGTAGGTACATAGATGATGACCACCCAACCGATGGCAGGCAAAAGTTGTGAGAGAAGTTCGCCCACCTCGTCTCCATTGGTAGTGACGAGGTTGAGCCACATATCCACAGCAATAGGACCACGACCATAAAGATAGGTCAGTACCAGTTGGAAGGCACCCAGGAATAGGATGGGAAAGAGGAGTATGACCGTGCGACCTATACGTCGTCCCACGGTTAGTGCCAGTATATAGAAGGCTATTGGTGCGATGATATTCACCATGTTGCCCCACAGTCCAAGTCCTTCGGTATAGATCTGTATGATGTTGGGTAGGATGAGTACTGTGAGGAAGAAGTAAAACAGTTTGTTGATAGTCTTTTGTTTCATCATCAGAATGCCTCGTTGATATTGAATATGAATCCTGTGCCGTTACGACTGAAGCCATAGTCCAGTCGCACGTTGACTCCCTTCTTGAACTGCCAGCGGTAGCCTATACCTGCATTGGGTAAGATGCGGTTCAGGCGCATCTCACTGTAACGAGGGAATACCTCTGCGGCACCCAACCATACGACGATGCCGTTGCGATGCCATACATGTTGTCGCAGTTCTATCTGTGCGTCTATCACGTTTTTGTCGCGATAGCGTCCTTCGTAGTAGCCACGCATTCTTCTGCCTGATCCTACTTCAGAGAGCGATGACCAAGGCACCTCACCTGTTGTCTGTCGGGTGTGTATTTCTGCTGCTATGATGGCGCCACGCCATGCTTTGCGGTAGGTGGCAAGTTGCAGTTCTGCCGAATAGTAGGTGTGCTTATTGCCCAACATAGTGGGCGATGTCATGAGGTCGAGTTGTAAGAACCAACCTTTGGAGGCGTTGAGGATAAAGTCTCGAGAGTCTAAAGTATAGCTCAATCCCACACCGATGTCGTTGACCGTCTTGGGTTGACCTTCAAGCAGTTGTGGTGCGCGGTCTTTCAGTTTATAGGCATGCACCATTTGGTAGCGCACGATAGGACCTACATACGAATATCGGTTCAGGCGTGCCAACAGTCGTGTCATCACTTCCAGTTTGTCGTGACTGTATTTGCTTTTGTTGTCATCGTTGTCGCTCTGTGGATAACTCAATCCCCAGAGATACGACGGGAAGGTATAGGCATATAAGGTATAGTCCAGTCGGAAGTGGCGTTTGGGGAAGAAGTGGTTGCCGGAAAGTCCCACCATCATAAAGGCTTTGGTAGTGATGTCGCCGTAGAGTGAAGCGTTGGACCGTTCCAACAGTGAGTCGCTGCGGTCGGCGCTATAGGTGGCAGAAGCTACAATGCCAAGTCCCAGTCCTGTCTCGTTATTGTAGTGTGGTCCGCCGATGATGCCGAAGTCAATCTTCTTGTTAGGGTCTGGTTTGTCGCTCTCTGCCAGATATTGCATCAGTTTGCCCACCAGTCCTTTCTTCCGTATTGTGTTGCTGTCGTTTTGTAGGACGGTGGCAGCGTCAGTATCTGTGTTTTGTGCTGTCGTTTGCATTGTAGTCATCGCCATGCAGAGCGTCAACAGGAAAACAAATAGCTGTTGGAAACTATGTCTTTTTGTTCTTTTCATCAGTATGTCTTATATCATTTTGCCGTATTGCAGATCCTTTGTGCAATCGGCAGAAAGCTGACTGCAAATATAGCGTTTTCTTTTCATATCTGTCACAATCCTCTGCTTTTCTTTTCTAAAAACATCCTTTTAGAACAAGAATAGCGTAAAGTCGAATGATGTTTCGCCATTACGCGTACCAAACTCTAATGACCGATTAGGATTAGACAAATAGTGGCAGACCCTGTTGGCCTGCCACTATAATAGTATGATGATGAAGGATTGTGGTTACCATGCAGAACCCACAGAGATGTTGCAAATATAGTGTATATATTTGATAAACAACCATAAAGTCATGATAAATTCTATAGATGGCCCAATATTAATATGTGCTGATATAGAAATGATGTTGTTATTGACATATTCCTGTGATATTTGCTTTCTTGCCATTTGTTGGGGCTTTGATGCTATTAGAATTTTCCCCGTGACGTGATTTTATCAAGTTAATGTTTATCAAAATATGATGAACTCTCGTTTTTTTTAGTTATCTTTGCAACAAAATATAATTCTTAATATGGCGGAATATTCAATAAATTGAACAAGAATTTCTTTGCCGAACATAACAAAACGAATCGTTGTTAAGCTTAACAAATGGGCAAATCTGAGATTATAACAAGTAGATGGAAGCATAATAAATCACTACCATCTTTAGAGCAACTTTTATAAGTTGCCTTGCTTTTATCATAAGCCTTATAGACTTAATAAATGATATAAAACAGCTGGACAGAAAATGTTTAGGTATATAGAGAATAAAGACCGAACTTTCCTTTTGGGAGCATACCGAGGTGAAAAATCTCAGTTAGACTGGATATTGGGAGAAAAGACTCAACGATATGAGAAACTATACAATATTCGTTTCAACAAGGATTTGTTTTCTCAAAGAAATGGTGGAACTCTTTCGAAAGTTCTGCCTGATTTTGTTTTAATATACAACACTCAAAACCCACAAGAGGGATATCATCTGTTTCCTTGTGTAAATTCTTCTATTAAGGAACAAGTGGAAATGGAACAGTTGCATTATCCCACTCCTAATGGCTCATATTTAGTCTTTTCCTTGGGAGACGAATTGCTTGCAGAACCTTTGGATATTAACAAACTTCTAAAGAATACTTTTCCCAAAGGTGACAAAGAAATAACTTTTGTTCCTAAATTGCTCTCAGGAAAAGATATTTCAGCTGTAGTAGATGAGTCTCTAAAACAGCCCAAAATTGTAGTTTGCAACCAGCACAATGTTTTGCGCTTTATTGATTTGTTTGCTGGCATAGGTGGTATTCGCTGTGGACTTGAATTGGCTGCAAAAGAAAAAGGACTAAAACCTGTTTGTGTCTTTACATCGGAAATCAAGCCCTACGCTGTAAAGGTTTTGCAAGAAAATCATCCAGGAGAAACAATTACAGGCGACATTACAAAGGTTGATACAAAGAATATTCCAGACTTTGATATTCTTTGTGCAGGTTTTCCATGTCAAGCCTTTAGTTCCGCAGGAAAGAGACAAGGTTTTGCAGATACACGAGGGACAATGTTCTTTGAAGTGGAACGCATATTAAAAGATAAACGACCGAAAGGCTTTATACTTGAAAATGTAGAAGGACTTGTGAATCATGATGGAGGTAAAACTTTGCAAGTAATAGTTAATAGCTTGGCAGCATTGGACTATAAGTTTGATTTCCGAGTTCTTAACTCAAAATATTTTGGAGTTCCACAAGAACGCAAAAGAATATATATTGTTGGTAGCATCAATGCAGTGCCAAATCTTGATAAATTTCCATTAAAGGAAAGTAAGTTAGGCGATATACTTGAAACAGGACTACCAACTGCAGATACTCCTTTTACAAGAACATTGCTTAAACACTTTACAATAGAACAGTTATATGGTAAATCAATAAAGGACAAAAGAGGTGGAAGTTCCAATATTCACAGCTGGGATTTGGAAATAAAAGGTTCGGTCTCGCCAGAGCAAAAACGACTTCTTGATACCATATTAACAGAACGCCGTAAAAAGAAATGGGCAGATATTATTGGTATTGACTGGATGGATGGAATGCCGTTGACGTTGGAGCAGATCCAGACTTTCTATAATTCTCCGAATCTTGAAGAAATGCTGGAATATCTAACACAAAAAGGATACTTGAAATTTGAGCATCCTAAAAAACTTATTCGTGAAACAAATGTGAATGGCGTTACAACGACTCATCGTGAATATGATATGGCTAAGCCAAAAGGCTATAATATTGTAGCAGGAAAATTGAGCTTTGAAATAAACAAGGTAATGTCACCAGCCGAAATCGCCCCAACACTTGTTGCTATGGATATGCAGAAACTTTATGTTGGAGATAATGGTGGATTGAGACGATTATCGCTCAGAGAAGGATTGCGACTTTGTGGATATCCAGATAATATAAAATTCAACGTAAGTGAGAAAGATGGCTTTGACTTATTGGGAAATACTGTTGTAGTACCAGTTATTAAGGCTGTTGCTGAACGATTATTGGAAACACTAAAATTATAATAAAATGGACGCATCAGAAAAACTATATAAAGCACTTGTTGAGGACTTTGGAATGGAGGGTGCAACAGGTTCTGTGAGATTCAACCTTCGTGATTTCGGAATAATGGTTGAACAAAACAATATTGTTGGTAATATTATTGAAGAATGGCTCGATAAATGGATGACAAGCAAAGGTATAGTGCATATTCACAATCATAAGCAAGCGTCCCCCGACTTTTGGCTGAATCCAGATGATTTGGAATCAGATTGGTTGGAGATAAAGTCTTTCACAGGAAGTCCAAACTTTGATATTGCTGCATTTCGTAGTTTTATCAACCTTGTGATTGAGAAGCCTTGGAAACTCCATTCTAAACATTTGCTCATTAAATATAAGATGGAGAATGGGGTGGTGGAAATAGAGCAAATTTGGTTGAAAAACCTTTGGGAAATATGTAGCTCAAGCGGGACATGGCCTATCAAAGTGCAGTACAAAAATAAGGTGATTGTAAATATCCGACCTGCCACTTGGTATTCAGAACGTACAGACTTTAAGCCATTCGAAAGTCTTGAAGATTTTTTAGCGGCAATGGAAGAGACTATCTATCAGTATCCAGATACAAGAGTAACAATAGCCTTACATTGGAAAGATAGGCTTATAGAGAGTTACGAAAGACACTACGGCAAGCGTCTCTCAATTCCAAGATGGAACGATATTGTAGATAAATATTAAATACAAAGATAACTCTGTTTCCTTGGTGCTTTAGTCTTCAAAGAGTGCAATACTCTTGAATCCGTTTTGCTTCATCTTTTGGATGTATTTTAGATTCTTGCCCATTAACTTATTGACAGCATTACCGCACTGACTCGTATAACTCCGAGGCTTCCTCCCATAATGCTTCATCCTTGCAAGTGGTAAACTGAGCAAGCGATTGCTTGATGCCCTCACGCAACTCTTCGAGATGGGTAGGGGATAGTTCCTGTGCAGCTTTGGATGATACAATGTAATGGGCTAACGACTCCAACAACTCGAAAGATGTGGAGTAACTGCCGGCATCGTATGCCTGCTTGGCAATGCGGAGGGTCTCACAGTGGGAAATGTATTGTTCTGACATAGTCTTTAGTTGTTGAATGTTACAGACATCAAAGGTAGTCATTCTCCTTTAATCTACCAATGATACTTTCGTAAACTTAAGAAAAATTAGGAAACAACGCAAGAGGGTAAATGCAAGCGTAATATCGGCTAAAGAAAAAAAACTGGCTTCCGATGGAGTAATCGGAAACCAGAAACAGAGAGATTCGGTATGTGAGATTCCCTCCTATTTATTATCAGGATGATGGGTAGTGATGAGCGGTTAGCCTTGCTCAGCCATAAATGCCATCACCTTTTTAACCTTTTCTACATCTGTGGCACGTCCTGTGCGCAGTGAACCATGAATCTCTGTAGCTCCTGTGGCTTGCAGGATGATGGGTGCACTCACTTCTGTAACACCTGAACCACATAGAATGTTGAACGGATGACCATATTTCACAGACAGTTCTTTGGCTTTCTCTACGAGTTGACGGAGTAGGGGAATACCTTCTTCCGCTGTGGGCTGCTGACCCGATGTGAGCATACGAACGCATCCCATGGCAGCAATCTGTTCGATAGCCTCCATCGGGTTACGGCATCTGTCGAAAGCACGATGGAAGGTCACTTCGCAAGAGAAGGTGCCGTCTGGTTGGCGCACCATGTCCATCCATTTGCGACAAGCCTCCAAGTCGATGTCGCCCTCTTTGGTGAGTGCTCCAATCACTATACCGTCAGCTTTTTCGTCGATGATAGCCATGCGTATGTCTTCTGCCATCTGTTCCACTTCGTCATCGGTATAGACGAAATCACCGCCACGTGAACGAATCAATACCTGCACACTCAAACCGCCTTCATGACAGCATTTTACCGCCTGACGGGTCAGTTCGCGATCGGGAGTCAGTCCGCCTACTTCCAAATTGCGACACAGTTCTATACGATTGCCACCGCCAAGGACAGCAGCCTCTACGCTCTCGATGTTTTCACAGCAAAGTTCTAATATCATATTTTTATTGAATGAATAGTGAATGCTCATGAATAGACCCCAGCGTTATTGTGCACTCTGATGGGAAGTGGCATTTGAGTTGATTTCGCTGTCGTCGAGTTGTAAGTCGCCCTTCACACTGTGTTGACTGGTGCGGAAGAGTACGTTCACCTTCTTGGTCTCTCCTGCCTTCAACGAGAACATGGTGCTATGGGTAAGCACATCGCCGCCTTTCAGTCGAGTGCCCGTGGTGAGTAGATAGTCGCCTTCAGGCAACATCAATCCTTCGCGGAATTTGCCTGTTACGGTTGGGTCATCGTCTGCATAGTCGAGTGGTGTGGGTCGTCCGTTGACCATTTTCGAAATGGTGTAGCCATGGTAGTACATGATGTCTTTCGGCACATCCAGTTGTAGTGTGCCCATTGCAACCTGTTCCACTTTCTCTTCTTTGTTAGCAAGTCTGAGCCATCCGCTTGTTGCTGTAGCGTTGTTGTCAGCCACCATTGCTTTGCCCAGTGGGTCGAGTTCCGCTTTCATGCCCAATGCCCGTGCGCCTGCAACGGTAAAGAGTTCGCGGCTTCGGTCGTTGCATCGTCTGCTGTTATAGATACCCACCACTGAGGTATAGAGCTGTTTTGGATTTTTGCTGTTATCTACAGCAATGTTTTGTTCCACCCAGTTGATCCATTCCTTAGCGGTCATCTTCGGCAGTTGTTTTTGCAGGAAAGCCACAAAGGGACGGAGGTGTTCGGTAGAGATGCGCACACCGCCACATTTTAGAGCCTCTTCGTTCATGAGGCAGGCATCGTGTAACACATCAATCGTCACGTCGCTTAGATCTTTCTCGTTGAGGCCTTTCAGCACGAGAGCCGTATGGGGGTGGTTCTCCTTGATGAATCGTTCTATTACCTTCCAGTTGCTACGCGCTTTGCGAAGCGTCTCGTCTTGTCCTTTGTAGAAAGTATGTTGCTGATAGGCAGCGCGTATGCTGTCTTCGCGCATCAGTCGTCTTCCATTTGCGCTTACTGTATCTACAATGCTGCGGTCAGGTTCTTGAAGTACAGTTGTCGGCACATGCCAGTCGTATTGCTCAGTCCATTCGCATCCTGTTTTGCGATTGGGGGTAATGGTCATGGTTGTGGTGTAGGCATCAGCCTTCATAGCTCCGTATCTATTGCCAGCGCTCACCCATACCTGCAGATCGCCGTATCCGGTTTGAAACGCAGCGCATCCTTCTACATCTGTTTTTGCAGTATGCAAGGGATAAAACTCCGAATAGTTGTAGAGCCTGAAATCTACGGTGGCATTCTTGATGGGCGTTCCGTTCTCGTCCACCACTTTCACGTTGAGAGTCTTGACTGGAGCGTATGTTGTGGTGGTAGAGATGCTGTTGCCTTCATAGTCGAATGCCCTTACCAGCATGGCCCGACTTGCAGCCCAGTTGAACCATCCTTTGTCGAGCGTGGCTTCAGGTTCGCATGCTCCCAAGAATCGCCATTTACCGTCAATCCACACCTCAACCCATGCATGGTTGTCGTCGGTGTGTGCCCATCGTGGGCAATATACTTGTCGTGCAGGGATGCCCACGCTACGCATGGCAGACACAGTGAAGGTGCTCTCTTCGCCACAGCGCCCTATGCTGTTGCGCATGGTAGCCAGTGGTGCAGCGGTTCTGCCGTCGCTTGGTCGGTAGCTTACTTTCTCGTGACACCAGTGGTTGACTTCGAGTGCCGCCTCCTCCATAGTCATTCCTTTCAGTCGTGGCATCAGTTCTTTATAAATAGTGGCACGTGCTTCATCGAGTGCTTCGTTGTTGACACGCACGGGCAGTACGAAGTTTTGAAATTCCCATAGGGGTACGGTGTGTCCCCAGGGCATGGTTTTTCTGGCTTTCAGTGCGAGTCGCACTTGGTTGCGCCAATAAGATTTGGGGTAATCCACGCTGTCGGGTGTGGGCATGTGCCGATAGAGGAAGTCAAGGCATTCGTTTTCAGTTTGTGCCATTGCGTTAGTTCCCAATGTCATCAGTGCCACTGTAGTAATCAGTAGGTGTTTCATCGTTTTCGTTGTGAAGTGATATTAGTCAATGGTGTCAGACAATACCCATGTACATGTGTCTTTACTGTGTTTGTTTTTTACTTCGATAGTGTTTACACCAGTGTCCAGTGTAACATCCTTCCATTGTAACACATTAACGTTGTCAGGAAATGCCTGTCCGTAAGACTTTCCATTGATATACAAACTGGCAGGGCCGCTATTGCTAAATGCCTGTATAGTAGTGGTTTTACAGCTTCTTAGTGTATTTCTCTTTCCTGCGATGTACACAAATTGATCGTCTTTGTTCCAGTTGGCTTTGTAGAAATAATAAGCGTCCTTCTTTGTGCGCCTGTCGTAAGTTACCAGTCCCTTGTCGTTGCGACCAGGAATGGTGCCTTCTCTACGACCAGCAGAAGCAAAGTCGAACATACACCAAATAAAGTTGCACCAGAGGTATGGGCGTTTCTGTAGTTCAGTCCAATTCCTGATGTGGTAATAGGTTTGCCAGTTTTCAGGATGCCATTGTCCTAATGGGTCTGGGTGAATTAATGAATCTGTTTGTTGGAATACGCATGCGCCTGCTCCATATTCGCTGATACCCATTTTCCTTTCTGGGTGTTTGCGGTGCTCGTTGTCAGCCCAGTTGCCAATTTCTCCCATTTTGTCGTCATACCATCCGAAATATTTGTTGAATGCAATCAAATCGGGTGTGCCGTTGAAATCATCATCTTGATTGCTTGCCCCCATTGTTGGGCGTGAAGGGTCTAATTGATGTGCCAAGTCATGGAGGTCTTTTGCCATTTTAGAAGGGCGGTCTAACCATCCAGAGTTGATTTCGTTGAAGAGTCCCCAAAACAAGATACATGGGTGATTGTAGTTTTGTAGTATCAGTTCTTTTAACTGCTGACGTAGGTTCTCGTCATAGTTGGGGTTTGTGACATATACATTGACGAAAGGAATTTCAGCCCATGCTACCAATCCGCGACGATCCATTTGTTGGTGTAGGTATTTGGATTGGGGGTAATGACAGAGTCTGATAGCATTGCATCCCATCTCCTGAACGATATCCAAGTCCTCGTCATGGTTGTACTGATGGAGTGCTGTGGCAATTTCTGCCCTGTCTTGATGCATGTTAACCCCATTGAGTCGATATGGCTTTCCATTCAGAAAGAATCCTTTATCTGCATCTGCGTGATAATAGCGGAATCCTATTGCCTCCTGCCTCCTGTCTATTTCTCGTCCATTCTTTCGCAATATGACAACAGCCTGATACAGAAACGGATCTTTCACTCCATTCCACAAGTGAGGATTGTCTATTGTAGTGGTCATTACCACCTTGTTCCCTTCCGATATTTCGTTGCAGACCAAGCGACGAAGTTGTTTCCCCCTGTCGTATAACTGAAATTCCACTTCGCAACCATCCAGTGATGTTTCTTTTGAAGAAAGTAGAGTTTCTATCTTCAATGCGGCTTTCTTTTCTGTTACCTCTGTTTGAGTGAAAAACACGCCAGAACTTGCATAATAGTCAGGTGCAATACAAACATCATCGGTCACTATCAGTTCTACACCACGGTATAGACCGCCAAAGATATTGAAGTCACCACATATAGGTGCAATATCCATAGTTGGCGCATTATTGACACGAATCTCCAATGTACTCTCCTTTCCTGGTTTGATAAAGTCGGTCAACTCAGCCACAAATGCCGTATATCCGCCTTTGTGTTGTGTTACAAAATGATGATCCACAAAGACATCAGCCACTGTTTGTGCAGCACCGACTTTCAGAAATATGCGTTTCCCTTGGTATTGGATAGGGAGTTGCAGTTTACGGGTGTAGTTACACAGTCCGCGATAGTAATCGGTGTTGCCAAACATTCCGTCCTCTGCATTCCATGTATGTGGCAGGTTTACTTTTGTCATTCCAGAAGAAGCTTGAAAGCCACGGTTGAAAAACCATCCATCGTTTAATGGTATATTGACAGAAGCTGATATAGATACAGTGAAAGTTGTTCCAATTAGAAGCAATAGGAATAATACTTTTTTCATGTTAGTGTGGTATGTTATTGTTGGGAATAGTAATAGTCTTATGCAAAGTTACACTATTTGTCTGTGAATACCAAGCATTCGTGTTTGTTTCTTTATCGGTTAGGTGTTTTTGGTTATTGATGGTAAGAAACGAATAATTCCGATGACAAGAGATGGTGGAAAGACTCTTGCGGTTGTGAAGATATTATAAAATATGAGTGGGGATGATACAGGTTTGCATGAAATGTTGTATCTTCGCCAATGAAAAAGCAAAGATAATAAAGATTGTAACGCAATGATAAAGAGAAAGAAAAGACGCTTCCAAGCCTCGGTTGCCATTGTTTTGATACTGGTGGCATTGATACTGGCAGGAGCCAGCAGTTATATGATCGACTATTCGTTGGGCTATCCACAACAAGAGCGTAACAGTGCTGAACATTGGCAAGACCGCATCAAAGACGAATGTCCGTGGACGACACACTGGATGGACTCTGTCTATCAGAACCACTGTGTGAAAGATACCTTTGTCACGATGCCATCGGGCTATCGTGCCCATGCCATCTACCTCTATGCGCCGAAACACACCAACCGCACGGCAGTGGTGGTGCATGGCTATAAGGTGAGGGCAGAGGGTATGCTCCATATTGCCTATCTCTACAATCATGATATGGGATTCAATGTGCTATTGCCCGACCTCTATGCCCACGGCGAAAGTGAGGGCGACCATATACAGATGGGGTGGAACGACCGTTGGGATGTGTTGCGATGGTCGGAAGTGGCTGATGGCATCTTTGCTGACGGGCAGTCAACGCGTCAGGTGATTCATGGCATTTCGATGGGTGCCGCTACGGTGATGGCACTATCTGGAGAGCAAACACCCGATAGAGTGGAGTGTTTCGTGGAAGACTGTGGCTACAGCTCGGTGAAGGATGAGTTTGCTGCACAGCTGAAAGACCAGTTTGGACTGCCCGCCTTTCCGTTGATGACTACCACGTCGTGGCTCTGCGAGGCACGTTATGGCTGGTCGTTTGACGAAGCCCGACAGATCGACCAGGTGCGCAAGAGTGTGAAACCGATGCTCTTTATCCACGGCGACTGCGATGACTTCGTGCCTTATCGCATGCTGAAACCCCTTTACGAGGCAAAGACACACGGTCGCAAAGCCATCTATGTGGCAACAGGGTCAGACCATGCGCACGCCTATCGTGACCATCATCAGGAATATACTCAGCGTGTGAGGGCGTTTGTGCTCAGCAATCTTTTGAGCAAGAAGGTGAGAAAGTAGGGAAACGTATAGAATTTCCCATTGAATCCTATGTTCTTGTTGCAGAGTTTGATGCCGTAACGGATGTCGGGATATTTTCCATCTTGCGCTGTCAGTTTTGACAGTGATTTAGTGGCATTGTCAGTGGCTTTAACCTCTACGGGGATGAGTGATTTGGCATCGCGGATAAAGAAGTCCATCTCAATAGTGGATTTCTCATTGCGATAGAAATACAGGTTGTATCCTTGTTTGACAAGCATATCGCTCACGATGTTTTCATAAATAGCACCTTTGTATGTGCCATAGTTTTTGTTTGTCCTTAGGTCTTCTTGTGATTCTTCGTCGAGTGATGCAACCAACAATCCTGTGTCTTTATAATAGAGTTTATAGGTTTTGGGATCATAATTGCCTTTTAGTGGAAGGGTAAGTTGTGACAAACAATAGCATACATTGATGATACCGGCATTGCGCAACCATTCAATGGTTCCCACATATTCTCTGTTTCTCGCTCCACGGGCAATTTTACTTATTTGGAATTTCTTATTGTCTTGTCCAAGGAATACGGTGATGTGGTCATAGACATTCTTGATTCTGCCTTTGTCGAGTCCGTGTGCATATTTGGTAATGTCTTCTTCGTAGTCGAGCAGAAGTTGTTGCTGCATTTTGAGTGTACCACTGAAGTTTTTGTTAGAGACAAACTGGTTGACCACAGCAGGCATGCCGCCAATGGTCATGTATTCACGGAATATCTTCTCCAGCATATCCATCTCTATACGAGTAAGTGGAGTGACGGTAGTCATTTTGTCGTATAGACTATTTATAAAAGAGGAGTCATAACCTTTTGCCCACAAAAACTCTTCGAAATCCATTGAATGCATGGTGTAATCTTCCTTGTATCCTACACTATTTGATTCTATTTCCTGATAGTTGATGCCCATCAGTGAGCCAGAGCAGATAACATCATATCTGCCGTCTATCTTAAAGGCTTTCAGACTGGTGGCGCAGGCTGGGCAGTCTTGCATTTCATCAAAGAAAATGAGCGTGTTTGTAGGTTCAATCTTCAGAGAAGGATCGATAAGTGTTAGATTTCTGATGATGTCATCCACCTCGTAACCTTCTTCGAATATTGCTTTGTATTTGGGTTGCAATACGAAGTTGATGGCTACCACATTTTTGTAGTTGCTATGGGCAAATTGCAAGATAGAAGCTGTCTTTCCCACTTGTCGTGCACCTTTGACGATAAGAGGAAGTCTGTTCTCGTTTTTCTTCCATTCTTTTAGAATGCTGTCAATCTTTCTTTGCAAAAGCTTCATAATCAATACTTTTTGGTTCTATTTTGTTTGCAAAGATACTTGTTTTTCACAAAATTCCCAAGCGTTTTGGCTATAAAATCACAAAATTCCATGTTTTTTTTGGTGTATTTCTCACAAAATTCCATGGTTTTTAGGATGTAAAATCACAAAATTCCGTGGTTTTTAGGCTACAAAATCACAAAATTCCGTGGTTTTTAGGCTACAAAATCACAAAATTCCTAAGCATGTTTCTGCCATACAGCCTGATGCGTAATAGCTGCTTGTTTTCTTAGTATGCTGCAAAAGCTATATATTTGGAGAAAAAAAGCAAAGGATGCGTTTCCTATGTATTTAGGTATTTCGCGCGTATGCGCACACGCGATGTCGCACTTTTGTTACCACTCGACCACCAGACTGGGCTAAAACATTGAAGGAGAATGAAATGCCCTGTGTGGTCGAATCGTGGAAACTGTGATTTTCGACCACACATCGACCACCAAAATCAGATTTAGGGAGAGATCCTCGACGTCCTGTTTTGTTTGAAAAAAATGATGGATTTGGACGATGGCGAAAAAGCAAAGCCGAAAAAAAATATTGGAAAACTCTTGCATTCGCTTATCAAATTTATTATCTTTGTAGGTGGAAAAACACACCACGCCCTATCAGCCTAACGGGCATGAACCAGATAAAGAGAAATACATTTTTAAATTTAATAACTTAATAATTAACAGCTTATGAAAACACAACCTATCGAAACACAGACTGTCAAACGATTGATTACTGACCAATGGGCTTTTTGTTTCAATACCCAATGCCCGCTTGCCTCACAATGTTTTCGACAAATCTCTATGCAGTACAAAGATGCTGATTTCCACCAAGGACTTGCCATCTATCCCGATGCTGTCAATCATGGAGATTGTCATTATTTCGTGCGCTTGAAAATGGTGAAAACAGCATGGGGAATGAACAATATGTTGAAGCAAGTGGAGTATGGTAAAATTGGCGAAGTGCGTCAACAGTTGATCAATTATTTGGGCAGTATTTCCACCTTCTACCGTTATAACCGAGGAGAAAAACATCTGTCTTCCGAACAACAGCAAGCGATTGCTGGTATGCTTAAAGACAAAGGGTGTTCTTATGTGACATTCGACCATTATGAAGATGAATACATGCTGACAGATCAGCCTATTGAATAAGTGTCAACCATGCAGGCGTATAAGTCTTTGCCCAACGTTTGATATGAGTCGTTTCCAACGTTGAAAAAACATCTTTCCAACGTTGAAAGAACATCTTTCTAACGTTTGACAATACTTTTATCCAACGTTTGACAATACCTTTATCCAACGTTTGATAATACTTTTATCCAACGTTTGATAATACCTTTATCCAACGTTTGATAATACTTTTGTCAGGTATGTGGCAAAGGACTGAAAATATTGGAAAGCCATGAAAGATACGGGTGCCTGTATGGGGAAATAAACATAAGTTATTGAACAACAAATAAATATAAATACTATGAAATTCACAATTACAAGACGAAACACAAAAAACAGACAGACCTTGAGAACCGTTGACATCGTGAAATGGATGGAGCAAATTGCACATGATGATGCGCAACAGACTGTGGGAAAATTTCGAGAAGAGGTTGCCGACAGTATTTTGGGCTACGACTTTCATCATGCCATCCCCACTTGGCGCCATGTGTTCCCTGCTGCTGAATTTACAAAAGACAGCAACGGCAACCTTGTGATGACCCGTAACAATGGTATTCTTATGCTGTATTTTGATGACATTATAGGGAAAGAATCACTCGAAAAAGCCAAGACAAATGCCGCTTTTCTGCCCTCTACCTACCTTGTGGTGACCGCTGCAGATGCTAAGGGCATCGTGGTGTTGGTGCGCTATGCCGATGAAAATGGCATGTTGCCTACTGATGAAGAAGTGGCAAAACACCTCTACCGTCAGGCAGCAGCACGCATCCGACCGCTCTATCTCTCACAGATTGAAGGAAAAGGGGCGAAGGAAGTATCTACTTTGTATGATAATTTCCTCAACACTCTCGATGCCCATCCATATTACAATCCTCAGGCGATACCGCTTCGCGTGAATCGCTATGGGGTAGATTGTCAATCTGATATGTTGGATATGCCATCGCCTGTGAAAGTCGATGATGCAACGGAAAATCCGCTTTCGGAGATTAAGCGTATGATTGCCTATTTTGACAGTCACTACGACTTTCGCTATAATGATCTGATGAAATATACAGAGTATCTGAATCGGCAGAAAGCGTATTACGACTTCCAACCACTCGATGAACGCGTGAAAAAACGCATGGCGGTCGAACTCCTTCTGGCAGGAATCAAAGTCTCCTATAAAGATGTGAAAAATTATCTTGAGTCGGATATCATACGCAAATACAATCCTATGGACCATTATCTCTACCGACTGCATGGAAAATGGGACGGACAAGACCATATCGGAGCATTGGCACGAACCGTGCCAACCGCCAATCCACACTGGGAAAAATGGTTTCGCATCTGGTTTCTCGCCATGGTCAACCAATGGCGAGGACAGTATAACCGACGGTATGGCAACAGTATGGTGCCTCTGCTCATTTCGCCACAGGGTTACCATAAGAGTACGTTTTGTCGCAGTTTGCTACCGCCCGAACTGCAATGGGGCTATAATGACAATCTTTTACTCAACGAGAAACGTCAGGTGTTGCAGGCTATGTCGCAGTTTCTGCTGATCAATCTCGACGAGTTCAACCAGATATCGCCCAAGGTGCAACAGGGTTTTCTGAAAAACCTCATCCAGTTGTCTAATATCAAGATCAAACGCGCTTATGGCACTCATGTTGAGGAATTTCCGCGTCTCGCCTCGTTTATTGCCACCAGCAATATGGACGATATCTTGGCAGATCCGTCAGGCAATCGCCGTTTTATGGCTATCGAGTTGACTGCTCCTATACGTGTGGATTGTCGTCCCAACCACGAACAACTTTATGCACAGGCAGTTGAGGCAATAGAAAATGGTGAGAAAACATGGTTTGACGAGGAACAAACGAGACTTGTCATGGAAAACAACGAGCGGTTTACCACCATCATCCCTGTTGAACAGTGTTTCGCAGCATGTTTCTCACCGGCAGCCAATGAGATGGAGGGTGAGTATCTGTCAGTAGCAAAAATCTATGCCGAACTGAAAACTCGGTTCGGCAGTGGCTTGAGTGTGGCGAATATACAAACACTTGGTCGTCACTTGAAGCAGATTGCTGGTTTCAAAAGACGCAGAACCAAATACAGCACTGACTATCTTGTGAAACGCCTGTGAGGAACTAATCAATCTATGGTGTTCGATGGGTGTTCGATAAATGCGTTATAAACACCATCGAACACCATATAGTTTGTTGTATGTCAATGTATTAGCAAAATGTGGTGTTCGGTGTTCAAATATTTCTTGAAAACTAAATTTATGTACGCCGGTGAACGCTTTGACCACGCGAAACATCTTTGCTGATAGCAACGGTTAGAAGAGAAATGTGCTGAATAGATTGGTGTTGATCTCTTTCTGTTTCAGTTCGTTGCGCATTCTTTCCGTTGCCATCTTGAAGAAGAAAAGTATAAGGTGCTCATCTGTGGCTTCGGTGCGAATCATACGTAGTGCAGAGATATACTCTTGTCGCTGTTCTGCTGGGATGATCAGTAGTGGATGGCCTAAACGTAGCAAGATGTAGTTGCTGATGAGGCGACCTGTTCGTCCGTTGCCATCGCGGAAGGGGTGGAGGTATTCGTAGAAACCATGAAAGCGTGCAGCAATGACCATAGGGTGTGGTATTGCTATCGACGATGTTGCAGCAGACTGTGAAGTCTGCGCAGCAAGAATAGCTTTTTCGGTAGAAGCGAGAAGTTCGGGAACCTTTGCCACAAGTTTTTCGTGACTGCCAAAGACAGTGTCGCCTGCTGCCATATCTGTTGTGGTATATTCACCAGGTGTAGCATCTGGTGACTTATAGGATAGGGTGTGGCAAGTCACTCGCCTATTGGTTTCTTTCAGAAGTTCCTCGTTGAGTGGTGTTTGGATATGCTGGACGATGTATTCGAATGCATCGAAATGGTCAAGCATTTCGAATGCTTCAAGCAAACTCTTGCCTGCTGGAATCATGCCCAGTCCTTTTTCTTTCAGTTCGCGTGTGTCATCTACAGAGAATGTGTTGCCTTCTATGGCACATGAATGGGTAGAGTAGAGTATCTCATTGTAATTGAGGTATTCTGCTCTGTCCATCTTGTTGACGACAATGTTTTGATATTGTTGTCGCAACTTCTCGTATTCGGCTATTTCTTGTTCGAATGTCATCGATTTTGCACGTTATGTGGGCAAAATTAAAGATTTATCCTCAATTATGCAAATCTTTTCAACTCTTTTCGTCTATGGCGGCTTTCCACGAAGTGTAGAAACTACATAGATGGTGCGGTTAGAAGAGCAGTGTGGTACTACTGGATGCGATGCTCTGGATGCATAACATCGCTGTAAATCAGATTCTTCTGTGCTTTAATACCTTTTGCCTTGAAGAGTTCTCTGACTGTGACGAAGCGGAAACCTTTGGCTTGCAGTATGGGGATGAGCTGATCGACAGCAGCAACAGTCTGTTCGTTGCCCTTGAAATCGTGGAGCAAGAAGATGATACCGTCACGTGCACAAGCTGTCAGGCGCTCTACACGCTGTTCGGCAGTGACATGGTCGAGCCAGTCTTCACAACCTTCACCACAGATGAATCCCAAATCGACATTATCATACAGTGTCTGGTTGACATTGATATATGGTGGACGGAAGAACACAGGCGCCTCACCCACATATTTCTCAACCAAAGCCGAAGTTGTCTTGATTTCTTTGCGGATAGAGTCGGGCGTGAGTTGCGACATTGGACTGTGGGTAAGACTATGGTTCTCAATCTCGTGGCCCTCGTCGTGGGCACGTTTCATCACTACGGCACTCTCTTCGGTGATATTGTTGCCAATGACGAAGAAAGATGCCTTGACACCATGTTTCTTCAATACATCGAGCATGTGGACAGTAGTGGTGGTGTTGGGACCATCGTCAAAACTGAGGGCCACCAGTTTTTCCTGAGCGAGTAGAGTCATGGTCTGTATAGCCATAAACAATAGTAATGTTAGTTTTTTCATTTCTTTTATGTATAGGTTAGGCGGATGTTCCGCACTGGCAAAGGTACTATAAAAAAATGAATCGCACAATAGAATGTAGGAAAAACATATCCGTGCGGTGTGAAATCAAAACTCCACGTAGGGTTCCAAGCGTTTCAAATCATGTTCGCTGAATGCGGCAGAAAACTCTAAGTCTGCCAGCGAGTGGATCCGACCATAGAGCCGGCGATAGTCTATGATATCTTTAGCCTGATAAAAATTGATGTAGGGGTGACGCCGCAAAGCGGAGAATGACAACTCGTTGATTTTCAGTTTGGCAGGATTGGGCTTGCTGATGACGAAATACTGTTTGGCCTGTTTGGGAAAATTCTCAATCTCGTCGAGTTGGTTGACATCCACATAGCCACCAATCCATTTACCATGGCGAATAATCTCCTTGGCATAGAACGTGCCGATGCCAGGCACTTGACGTAGCGTTTCCTCGTTGGCAGTGTTGAGCACGATGCGTTGGGTGTTGGTAATCTTCTTAATCCATTTCGTAGTGTCGCGATGCTGGTAGAGCGAGTCACGTCGCATACGAGATGTGTCGCGTGGGTGACGGTCGTCGGCAAACAGTGATGCAGCCGACTGATAGTCTGCCGAGATGCGGATATAGGGTTCCAGTCGGCGGTAATCCTTGACGGTCAGTCCGTAAAGGCGAGCAAAATCGGCTTTAGTGCGATAGATGCCACCTTTCGACCTGTATTTATAAATGTTGCGCACCTGCCATGGGCGCAGTCCCAAACGGAGCAGTTGGGTAGAGTCGGCTGTGTTCGGATCGAACACAAACGACTCCACCCGCTGTCCTTGGGTGTGATAATAGCGATGCTTGGACTTTTCTGGAGCTTCTTTACGTGCGCGTACCGATTCTGTATGGTTGTCGTCGGTCAGCACAAAAAGGATTCCCATCATGGCGATACCCACGATGAGCAACGAGATAATGACCCGGCGGTCGCTATATACCATGGCAATGCTTATTTGGCAGCCAGAACCTCTACTTCGACCAAAGCCCCTTTGGGCAGACGGTCAACGGCAACAGCCGAACGGGCAGGGTAGGGCTGAGCAAAAAACTCGGCATAAACCTCGTTCATAGCAGCAAAATCGTCCATAGAGTCGAGATAGACAGTGGTTTTTACCACATGACTCAAATCGGTGCCTGCGGCTTCGAGTACATGTTTGGCATTGGTGAGGCACTGGCGAGTCTGTTCCTTAACACCGCCTTCTACAAAGTTGCCGGTGGCAGGATCTACAGGAATCTGTCCAGATGCGAATACGAAACCGTTTACTTCGATGGCCTGACTGTAAGGGCCGATGGCTGCTGGAGCCTGTTCTGAATGGATTTGTTTCATTGTCTTTTTCTTGTTTTAGCCCCCAAGGGTCGTTAGACCATTAGGAGATGTTTGGGTTAGATATTTGTTTCTGGTCCAAAATTACTGCTTTTTCCGCAATAAACCATCATTGGCGGTGTTTTTTTCTATGTTACATGTATTTTTATATGAAAGTGTTAAAACCTCTATAAAACGACAGAAAATGGCCCAAAACCATCCTTTATATGGGGAAAATGTGTTGTTTGGTACATGATGAAAAGGTTTTGATACATGATATAGGTTATATAAAGTTTATGTTACACACTGAAAACTACTCGTGCGAAATACTTCGTAACTTTGCAATCAAACTAAACAAACCATTTAGACTCCAATGCAGTCTGGGTTATGTAAAACAGGAAAAACCATGGTACATGGTTTCCTAAAACTAAAAAAGAAGCAATGCAACTATTCAACTATTCAAAATCAATTCGGCTGTGGCTGATACTCCTGCTTTTTGCAAATGTTGCAAGAGCAGGGGCACAGACCACAACCGAATTGCCTGCTCTGAAGGTTAGCGGCAAACAGTTGGTTGATCCCACTGGTAAGGCTATTCAGCTGCACGGTGTGATGGATACCCCCAACCGCTATTTCAACGGATGGCGATGGCAATCGTGGAAGCCCGGTTACGACACAGCCGACATTCCACCATGTCTGAATTTCTTTGAGAAAATCTTCACGGCTATTACCGACAAGTCGCAAGGATCTTATTGCAATGTGTTCCGTCTGCACATGGATCCTTGTTGGACCAATAGCGGAAATGCAACCAATGAGGCGGATATTTCTAAATTCTCGCTCGCTCGTTATAAGACTTTCCTCAATCAGCTTTATATACCTCTTATAAAGAAAGCGCTTGCCCACGGACTTTATGTCATTGTGCGTCCTCCAGGAGTTTGTCCGCAGAATATTAAGGTGGGTGATGGTTATCAGAATTATCTGAAGACCGTTTGGCAGGAATTTGCACAACATGAAGAGATTAAAGCGTTGGCAGGTAAAGTGTCTATCGAACTCGCCAACGAACCCGTCAATGTATATTCGGCTAATGGCGTAAAGTATGGTTATGACTATGGTAAAGGACAATTCCTCGCTCCCAATGCCTTGCACGATTTCTTCCAACCCGTAGTAGATGTTATTCGTCAAGCAGGATTCACCGGAATAATCTGGGTGCCGGGTGCAGGTTATCAGTCGAACTATGTGGGCTATAAGGAGTATCCTATCAGTGATAATAACTTTGGTTATGCCGTTCATGTCTATTCTGGATGGTATGGCAACATTACCGATAATAACTGCAATCCACAGACTTTCATTACCAATTTTCATAATGATGTGCCTGTAGTGGATTTCAAACCCGTCATGGTGACCGAGATTGATTGGTCGCCAGAAGATCCCGGACGCACATCGGAGGGACACTATAATGAGTGGAACCAATGGGTCGTTCCCAACTTTGGCAGTTGGGCAACTGGTTCGACGTCGAAATGGGGCGCAGCTTGGAAAGCCGTGCATGACCACTTCGGTAATATCGGTATGACACTCACCCATACCCATGACTATCTCGATATTGACGAATATCTCGCCAATGGCATTGTGCGACCAGCGTTCCAAAACGCGAAAAAATATAATCTCTTTGAGGAGTGCTGTGCCTATGCCTGTTTCCAATGGTATAAAGAGTGGTGGGAGAAACAACAAAACGCTTCGGGCATCGGTTCGGTGGCTTCTTCGCAAGAAGTGGCTCACACCTATTATTATAATATAAGAGGTGAACAGGTGGAAAAACCGCAAAAGGGTGTTTATATCATCAAACAAGTGTTAAAGGACGGAACTGTGCGCAATCGCAAGGTGTTATCGTCTGAATAAAGTATTTGTTACTCTGTGAAAAGTGAAAACTATAGTAAATACGTAACTTTGTACGCAGAAATAAGCTTGTGAATTCAGCAACCTAAAACAAAATATGAATCAAAAATGAAAAAAACATGTGTAAACAAGTGTTAACAATGAAGCGTTCGCTCTCTTTGATCGCGATGCTGATGCTCTTCACTTTGGGCGCATTTGCCCAGAAGGGAATCACGGTCAAGGGTACGATCGTGGATGGTTCTGGTGAAAGTCTCATCGGAGCTACAGTGAGAATTAAGGGAGATGCCAGTTCGGGTACGGTTTCCGACTTCGACGGTAATTTCTCTATCAACGTGCCTTCTGAGGCTTCCGTTCTGGAATTCTCATACGTCGGCATGGTTACCAAGAGCGTGAAGGTTGGTAAGCAGCGCAATCTGCGTATCGAACTTTCTGACGATAACGCTCTGCAAGAGGTAATTGTTGTTGGTTTCGGTCAACAGAAGAAAGAGTCTGTGGTCGGTGCCATTACGCAAACCACGGCGAAAGTGTTGGAGCGCACCGGTGGTGTTACCAGTTTGGGACAGGCCTTGGCGGGTAATCTGCCTGGTGTTGTTACCATGCAGACTACTGGTCAGCCTGGTGATGAAGATCCAACCATCACCATTCGTGGTGTGACGTCGTGGAACAACAGTGCACCTCTTATCCTTGTCGATGGTATCGAGCGCCCCATGTCGAGCGTTGATATCAACTCCGTTGCTACCATCTCCGTGTTGAAGGACGCATCAGCCACAGCAGTATTCGGTGTACGTGGTGCCAACGGTGTAATCTTGATTACCACCAAACGTGGTGAAGAGGGCAAGGCTACGGTCAATGTTAGTGCAAGCACAACGCTGAAGAGTTATTCGAAGCTTCCTGATATGATGGATGCTTACGATGCGCTCAGTCTGCGTAATGATGTCATCGAGGCTGAGTTGCCCTACCGTCCTGAGGCTTGGGCTTACTATCTGACTCGTGACCGTATTAATAAGTATCGCCATCCTGCCAACCAGGAGGAGTTTGAACGTTATCCTAACGTAAACTGGGTCGATGAGTTGCTGAAGGACGTCGCAGTTTCGTATCAGGCTAACGTGAATGTCTCTGGCGGTACTAAATTTGCCAAGTATTTCGCAAGTGTCGATTACGCTCATGAAGGTGACATCTATAAGAAGATGCCTTCACTTCGTGGTTACGAGCCAGGATTTTCTTACGACCGTGTCAACGTGCGCAGCAACTTGGACTTCAATCTTACCAAGACAACTAAATTGCACGTAAACCTCTCTGGTTCACACGCAGTGAAGAAAGCTACACAGGGTCAGTATGAAAATCTCGTTTGGTCTGCTTTCTATGGTATCTCACCTGATGCCTTCCGTCCCATCTACAGCAATGGTGCTTTCGGTTACTATGCTCCGAACCCCGACCAGGCTGCTACCAACTCTATGATGGACTTGATCGTGAACGGTATCGGTTATACTACTAACGACCGTTTGAACACCGACTTCACCTTGGAACAAGACCTCGGCTTCATCACCAAGGGATTGCGTGCACAGGTACGTTTGGCATTCGACAACGCCTTCAATGAAACAGGTCGCGGTATTGATGATACCACCGACTGGGAGGATGACTTCACACAGTGGATTGACCCTGAGACCGGTAAGATTGTAACCAATGTTACTACCGACAAGAACTACAAGTTTGACTTTAAGAACAACAAGGCTTGGAAAACAGGTGCTGGTAAGGTGAATGACTGGATGTCATATCGTCGCTTGAACTATTCTGCACAGGTTAACTGGCAGCGTCAGTTCGGTCAGCACAACGTAGGTGCCATGGGTAACTTCAACCGTGAACAGTATGCTACCGGTAGCCAGCAGCCTTACTATCGTGAGAACTGGGTATTCCGTGCCACATACGACTATGCTCATAAATATATGATTGAGTATAACGGTGCGTACAACGGATCTGAACTCTTCTCACCCGACAACCGTTTCGCATTCTTCAACTCAGGTGCTATCGGATGGACTATCAGTGAAGAGAAGTTCATGAAGGTGCTTCGCGATAAGCATATTATTGATATGTTGAAGTTCCGTGCTTCTTACGGTGAAATCGGTGACGACCAGGTGTCAAATCAGCGCTGGCTCTATATGGACCTCTGGGCTAACTCAGGTGCCTTCCGTCAGAACAGTACAGGTCAGGATCCTGCAAAGAGCCCCTATACTTGGTGGCAACAGACTCAGTTTGGTAACCCCGACCTCCACTGGGAGAAAGCTAAGAAGCTCGACATCGCTGCCGACTTCGGATTCTTCGGTGGCCTGATCACTGGATCGTTCGACTACTTCAAGGAGAAGCGTTCCGATATTTTGATTACAGGTAACAACCGTGCCGTTCCTTCATACTTCGGCGGTGGTGCTCCTGCAGTCAATAAGGGTAAAGTGAACAGTGAAGGTTATGAAGTTGACATCCGCTTCAATAAACAACTCAATAAGGACTGGCGTCTCTGGGGTAACGTATCGTTCACCCACGCTAAGAGTGAAATCATCGACCGCGATGACCCAGAACTGAAACCAATCTACCAGAAGAACGCTGGCAAGGGTATCGGTCAGACCTACTGCTATGTTGACAAGGGCTACTATAACAACTGGGACGAACTCTATGGTAGTACCGCTCACGACCAAAACGACGACGAGCGTATGCCCGGTAACTATATCATCCTTGACTATGATGGTGACGGTAAGATTACCTCTAACGACTATATTCCTTACGGATTCACCAGTATCCCTCAGAATACCTGCAACTTCCAGATTGGTGTTGACTTCAAGGGATTCTCTGCTTTCGTACAGTTCTATGGCACCAACAACGTATCACGTTCGGTGGGCTTGAGCAGTCTCGGCGGTACACGTAACACCGCTTACCACGAAGGTAGCTATTGGACTAAGGAAAACCAGACCGGTGATGTGCCCCTGCCACGATGGCTGACTAAGAAGAGCCCATATACAGATGGTACACGCTTTATGTTCGACGGTTCATATCTCCGTCTGAAATATGCAGAAATCGCCTACACCTTCTCTAAGGAGAAATGGCTCCACTCACTTGGACTTCAGAGTCTGAAGCTTTTCGTCAACGGTAACAACCTCGCCCTCTGGACTGATATGCCAGACGACCGTGAGTCAAATACCGGTGGATGGAGTGCTTATCCTACTCAGAAGCGTTTCAACTTAGGTTTCAAAATCACACTTTAAACGCAAAGAAAATGAAGAAAACATTTATATATGTTCTTGGTGCACTTTTCTGCATGACACTCGGACTCAGCTCATGTACCGATTATCTGGATCGTGATGAGCAGACCGTGTTGTCGAAAGAAGACGCCTTCAAGAACTTCAAGAATTTCCAGGGATATGTCGAGGTGATGTATAACGTCATCCCCGATGTTGCCAAGCACTACTGGGTAAGCTCATTCAACTGGGGAGAAGATGAAATCATCACTACCGGTGCCGGCGAATATCTGGCTGGCTACTCAGTTGATAAAGGTTCATACCGCGACTTCCTTTACGGTTCGGGTAAAAACGGTAGTACTTTCTTGGACCGTGACTGGTCTATTGATCAGGGTGCCAACCAAGACGACCGTTTCAAGAAGTCACTCTGGGGTGGTGGATGGTATGCCATCCGTCAGGCAAACATCGGTCTGAAGGCCCTTGAAGATGGTATGCTCACTGATGCTACTCAGGAACAACGCAATTTTATCAAAGGTCAGTTGCTCTTCTTCCGTGCATGGTTCTATTTCGAACTGACTACCTATTGGGGAGGTCTGCCTTACATGACTGAACCTCTCAATCCACAGGAGCAGTTCAGACTTCCACGTATGAGCTATCAGGAGTGTGCAGACCACATGATTGCAGACTTCCGTGAAGCCGCTAAACTGTTGCCTGTCAATTGGGATGATACCGATACTGGTCGTCCTACCAAGGGTAACAACATCTTCCGTCCTAACAAGATCTGGGCACTCTCATATCTTGGTAAAGCTGCCCTCTATGCCGGTAGCCCACTGATGGTCAATGGAACAGACAACGATTTGCGCACTTATGATGCCAACTACTGTAAGATTGCTGCCGATGCGCTCGGTGAAGTGATCTCTATGGTGGATAAAGGCCAGTGCCAGTATAAACTTGTTGACTTTGCTGACTATAGCAAACTGTTCTATGAGCGTAAGGACTTCTTGATGCCTGGTTCTACCGAAGCTATCATGCGTAGCCCTTCATTCGGTGCTGACTCATACTGGCGCCAGATGAACTCATACCAGATCTCTGCTATCTGTAACGGTGACGGTATCATTCTCTGTCCTACTGCTAACTATGTAAACTACTATGGTATGGCTAACGGACAACCTCTCTATAACGAAGATGGAACTGTCAACGCTGCTTCTGGTTTCGATGAGCATCATCCTTGGAAAGGCCGCGACCCACGTTTCTATCACGACATTGTCTATGATGGTGTGAAGATGATCAAAAACGTGGCTGCCGATAAAGACAAGTATGGTCCTTACGAGTTTGCCAACTTCTATAATGGTGGTAATGGCGTGAACGACCCGAAGTCAACCTCACGTACTGGTTATCTGAACTATAAGTTTATACCCATCGGTGCTAACTTGGCCGACAACGACTATGGTTGGGGATTCCACATGCACCTCTCATGGCTGCGTTTGGCAGAGGTTTATCTGCTCTATGCAGAGGCTACTGCAGAGGGTTATGGAAGTGCCACAGCGAAAGCCAGTGGATGCAATCTCTCTGCCGAGGATGCTATCAATGTGATTCGTGACCGTGCAGGTGTGGCTCATGTTGATGCAAGCTTTACTGGTAGCGTAGAGAAGTTTATGAGTGAAGTACGCCGTGAGCGTGCTGTAGAGTTGGCTTTCGAAGGCCATCGCTTCAATGACCTCCGTCGTTGGAAACTCCTCACCGTTTATCCTTACACTATCAAGACCAAGCAGACATTTGACCGTGATCCAAGTGTGCCCTTCAATGCTAATGCACCAAAGGACAATGCTGTGGTCAACTTTGGACAGGAAGTTCTCGTGACACGTAAGCTTTCGGCTAAGCACTATTGGTTGCCATTCCGTATCGATGATGTTACGATGTATCCTGAATTCGGCCAGAATCCTGGTTGGTAATGGTAATATTAATGATTAAACAGAATAACAAATGAGACATATATATAAAGGACTTGCGTTGTGTGCAGCTTTGGTTGCAGGTTCAACAGGTGTTTATGCCCAAGAAGCCGAGACCGATACGCTCGACAAGGTGCAAGTGGCATTCCGCGCTGTCGATAAACAAGACCTTATGGGCGGTGTGTCGGTAATAGACATGAAGGAGATGGCCAAAAAGAACTATGCCACCAGCAGTATCGAGTATATCGAAAACGTGGTCGGCGGTGTCAATGGCGGTCTCTGGGGATATGGCGACTATCTCGTTGTGGTAGATGGAATGGTTCGCGATGCCAACAACGTGCTTCCACAGGAAATAGACCAAGTTACCCTGCTTAAAGGTTCGGCTGCCGTAGTGCTCTACGGACCACGTGCTGCTAAGGGTGTGTTGCAGATTACTACCAAGCGCGGACAGATGGGCGACCTCCGTATCAACGCACATGCTGACATGAGTATTGGTACTCCCATCTCGTTCCCCAAGTATCTGGGATCTGCTGAATATATGAGTTACTATAACCAAGCTCGTATCAATGACGGTTATGATAAGAACTATTCAGACGAGGAAATCTATAACTTCGCTTCTGGAAAGAATCCATACCGTTATCCTAACTTTGATATGTACGACAGCCAGTATCGTCGTGACTTCACCACTCGCTATGAGGGAATCGTCGAAGTTACCGGTGGTACAGAGCGTGTGAAGTACTACACTACTTTAGGTTACTATCGCAACAACGAACTGTTGAAGGTGGGTAATACCAAGGACAACTTTACCAGCCGTTTCTTCGTGCGTGGTAACATGGACGTGAAATTCAACGACTGGTTGTCTGCTAAGGCCGATGCTAATGTGACCTTCTACGATGCATTCGCTGCAAAGACTGATTGGTGGGGACAGGCCGCTACATTGCGTCCACATCTCGTTTCTCCATTGATTCCCATCAGTTTCATCGAGTCAACCGACAAAGTATCGCTCGGTTCGGTGATGAACAGTAACTACCTGCAAAATGGATTCTTCTTCGGTGGTACACAGTCGAACCCCACCAACCCTTATGCTGATGCTTTCGCAGCAGGTGACAACAAGTTTGTAAGTCGTCAGTTCCAGTTCAATACTGAGTTTGACATAAATCTCGCTGCACTGACACAGGGTCTGATGTTCCGTGCTAAATACGGTATCGACTATGCTTCTACCTACAACCAGGGTTATAGCAACAGCTATGCTACCTTCTCACCAACTTGGACTAACTATAACGGTCCTGACATGATTGGTAGCATCACCCAGTATGGTGAAGACAAGAAGACCGGTCAGCAGTATATCAGCGATTCTTCTTACCGCTATACTTATAATGTTAGCGGACAGTTTGATTGGGCTCGTACATTTGATGGCGTACACAACGTGTTCGCTATGGCACTCGCCAATGCTTGGCAGACTCAGCGCAATGGTCACTACCATCGCACTACCAATGCCAACCTCGGCTTGCAGTTGTCGTATAACTACGACCATACTTACTATTTTGACTTCAGCGCTGCTATGCCATATTCAACCAAGTTGCCTGCAGGCAACCGTGCTGCAATCTCTCCCACAGTGACTTTGGGATGGCGTCCTACTAAGGATGTGCTGAAAGATACTTTCGTAGATGATTTGATGGTGAACGTATCTGGTGGTATCATCAACCAGGATATCGACATCACTGCCAGCGATAACGAAGACGGATACTTCATGTATAAGACCATCTTACAGACCGGTGGATGGTATTCATGGGGTGACCTCGAAGGCGGTGCTGCTACTGAGTTCCAGCGTGGTGACAACTATGACATGGGCTTCGTAAAGCGTAAGGAGTTCTCTGTAGGTCTCCGCGGTTCGTTGCTCGATAAACTTATCACTTTTGACGTGAACTTCTTCACCAGCAAGATGGATGGTATGTTGACACGTGCTACTTCGCTCTTCCCGAACTACTTCACACAGACTGGTTATCCTACCTCTTCTATTATTCCTTATGTGAACTACAACATTGACAAACGTATTGGTGTTGACTTCAGTGTATATGGAAACAAGAAGATCGGTGAAGTGGATTTGAGCCTCGGTGTAAGCGGTACATGGTATAAGAGTACTGCCGACAAGCGCGACGAGAACATAGAGTTTGATTATCTCTCAGCTATTGGTCGTCCGCTCAACGGACTTTGGGGCTTGAAGAGCGATGGTTTCTTCAACTCACAGGAAGAAATCGATGCAGCTCCTGAGCAGACCTTCGGTGAGGTAAAACCTGGTGATATCAAGTATGTTGATATGAACAACGACGGTAAGATTGATGATAACGACCGCGTATTCCTCGGACGTTGGGACACTCCATTCCGCATGGGTCTGAACCTTACTGCTAAGTGGAAGAACTTCACCTTCTTTGCAATGGGTAACCTCTGGTTGGGTGGCCATGCCATGAAGAGTGACTCTTACTGGTGGGTTCGTGGTACAGGTAAGTACTCTGAGGTAGTTCGCAACGCTTGGACTCCCGAGACTGCTGCTACTGCCACTTATCCACGTCTGACCACTACCAATGGTGACAACAACTTCCGCTATTCAGACTTCTGGATGTACAGCACTGATCGCTTCAACCTCTCGCGCGTACAGATTACATACGCACTTCCAAGCAACCTCTTCGAAGGTTCGTTCGTACGTGGTATCGACGTTTATGTGGGTGGAAGCAACCTGCTGACCATTGCCAAGGAGCGTAAGATTCTGGAGACCAACATCGGTGGTGCACCTCAGATGCGCTCTTACAACATTGGTTTCAGAGCTTCGTTCTAATTAGTAACTCATAAATCAAAGAAAAATGAAAACATTCAAAAAAGTAGCAATACTTTCAACAATGATAGCTCCTTTGATGCTCTCGTTGACCAGCTGTGATGACTTGTTCAATCCAGCTCCAGAGAACTTTAAAGGCGAGGAAGACCTGAAGGAAATGCCTTCATGGGCTGCCGGACTGTTGGCACATGCCTATATCAGCAATCCTTTGGGTAACGGTGGTGAGAGCTATCCTTGGTCGGAAACCGCTACGGACGATGCTGTTTCAAACGATGTGAACAACGGATTCCGTAAAATTGCAGGCGGTGCATGGCGCAAGGACAATAATCCTCTCGACCAGTGGCAGCATCTGCGTGCCTCTATGCAGTATATCAACCTGTTCCTCAAAACTTCTGAGGACGTGACTTGGGCAGCTGACGAAGTTTCGTCAAAACTCTATAAGATGCGTTTCCAAGGTGATGCCTATGGTATGCGCGCCCTCTATATCTATCACCTGCTCCGTGCTCACGCTGGATGGACAGAAGATGGCAAACTGCTGGGTGTGCCCATTCTGACTGAGCCTGAGAATGTGAATTCACAGTTCAACTATCCACGTAACACATTCCAAGAGTGTATCGCTCAGATTGATGCCGACGTGAATAAGGCTGTGGAATTGCTGCCTGAAGAATATGGTGACGTCAATGCTGATGGTGATGTGCCTGCCAAATACCAGCAACTCGGTGCTGCTGCTTCGCAGTACAACCGTGTGTTTGGTGTGACTGCAAAGAACCGTATGAGCGCACGCATTGCTAAAGCTGTACGTGCACAGGCTTACCTCTTGGCAGCCAGTCCTGCTTTTGCAGAAGGTTCTGGTGTGACCTGGGAACAAGCTGCCAAGGCTATGGCTGACGTTTGCAAATATTTAGGTTCTAATCCTGTCTCACAACTCGATCCTAAGGGTGATGACTGGTTTACCAATGCCGACGCTCTGAAGAACCTCGCTAATGGTCAGAATACTAATGAATGGCTCTGGCGTACTAATGCTGGCGAAAGCTCTGGCATGGAGGAGAATAACTTCCCACCAACTATGTTTGGTAAAGGTCGTATCAATCCTTCACAGAACCTCGTCGATGCTTTCCCCATGGCAAACGGTTATCCCATCAGCGCTGCTGCAGCAAACTATGATGCTCAGAATCCATACGCAAACCGCGACCCACGTTTGGCTAAGTTCATTGTGCTGAACAAGTCTATGTTTGGTGGCAAGGAAATCGTTACTGCTTTCGATGGTACTGACAACAATGCTATGGACAAGAAGGATGGTGAGTCAACACGTACTGGATACTACATGCGTAAACTTCTCAATGGTGATGTAAACTGTAATCCTACTTCAAAGCAGGGTAAACACCACATCAAACCACTCATGCGCTTCACAGAATTCTTCCTCGGATTTGCTGAGGCTGCTAATGAGGCATGGGGACCAAGAGACAGTCGTATGGGCTTCTCAGCATACGATGTGATGAAGGCTATCCGTGAACGTGCTGGCATCTGTGCCAACGTTGACGACCCCTATCTGAACGAATGTGCTGCCGATAAAGATAAGATGCGTGAACTGATTCACAACGAGCGTCGTATAGAACTCTGCTTCGAAGGATTCCGTTTCTGGGATCTCCGTCGTTGGAAGGCAGACTTGAATGAGACTGTCAAAGGTATGAAGATTACTGGCGACCCCGCACACTATGAGGTGGTTGACGTAGAAACACGTTCATACAAAGACTATATGTACTGGGGTCCTATCCCTTACAGTGAGACCCTGAAATATGATCAGCTCCAACAGAATAAGGGCTGGTAATCAATGACATTATTAATAAAAACTGAAAAACAATGAAAATGAATAATATCAAAGCGATGGTTGCCCTTGGGGTTCTGGCTCTTGCCTCTACTTCTTGTGAGAATGGCGATTGGGATTTCCCCGATTTCGAATATTCGACAACTTATTTCGCTTATCAGGGGGAACAGAACCCTATCCGTACCATTACTCTGGGTGAAGATCCTGAGTATGATACCAAACTGGACAATAACCACCAGTGTCAGATCATTGCCACAATGGGTGGTGTGTATGACAACAAAAACGATGTGATTATCCAGATTGCTGTTGACAACTCGCTTTGCGACGGTATGAAGTTCAAGGGCACAGATCAGCCTGTAGTGGCTATGCCTTCCAACTATTATAAACTTGCTGCCAATCAGATCGTTATCCCTAAAGGTAAGGTGATCGGTGGTGTGACTGTACAGTTGACCGATGATTTCTTCAACGATCCTAAAGCTACTGAACTCAACTATGTGATTCCAGTGAAGATGGTTAGCGCTGTGGGTGTTGACAGTATCCTCTCTGGTAAACCCAAAGAAGGTATTGAGAATCCTTCAATAACCAACCTTGGTGACTGGGATGTGGCTCCAAAGAACTACGTGCTCTATGCTGTGAAATATATCAGCAAGTACCAGTCAAACTATCTGCGTCGTGGTGTTGATAACTACGCTGACGGTAGAACAGTGGTACGTCATGCTGGATTCGTAGAGAAGGACGAAGTAGTGCTCAACCAGTTTAAGACTCTTGGTGTCAATAGCGTACAGTGGGATCGTCCTGCAAAGGATAATGCCGGCAACAATATTGATTGCTTGTTGAAACTCGACTTCGATGGCAACGGTACTTGTACCGTATCGTCGAATGTAGAAGGTGTAACTGCTACTGGTACAGGTCAGTATGCTGATAAAGGTGATAAGAACAGTTGGGGTGGTAAAGACCGCGATGTGCTCTATCTTGACTACACCGTTGAGTATAGCGGCATCAAGTGTGCTACCAAGGATACATTAGTTGTTCGCGACCGTGGTGTGAAATCCGATTGGTTCGCCTTCGAAAAGTAATTAGGTTTCTGATTTAAACAATAACAAAAGTATGAAACATTCAAACAAGATTTTAGGAGCTATGCTGCTGGCTACTGCCGCTCTCGCCACTTCGTGTGTCGATGACGACAAGCTGGGCTATGCTTTCGAAAAACCAGCCTCTATTGCAGGCATGGAATATCTTGCAGACTACGACGCATTAAAAACATACGTCAACCGTTCAGAGCACCCCAACTTCAAGTTGGGTGTGGCTTTGGCTGCCTCTGACTATAATGCTGACGGTCTGGTGACCCGTTTGGCCAACTCTAACTATGACGAGATGACTGCGGGCAACGCTATGAAGTACGCTTCATGTGTGAAAGATGATGGCAAGATGGACTTCGGTACCGTTGAAGCCTTTGTCAACAACGCTAAAGAAAATGGTATTACCATCTATGGTCATACGCTGGCTTGGCATGCACAGCAGAACAATAACTATCTCAATGGTATTATAGCTGCCAAGGAAATTGAGGTGGATCCAGATGCTAAGGTTGATAAGATTGACTATGAGAAAGATTGGAGTACTGCCCCTGGCTATTATTTCTGGGCTCCAGATGAGGTAAAGGCCAATATCAAGGTTAACACCGTAGAAGGTGCTCTTCAGATTGACAACGCTAAAGCTATTGACAACTGGAAGGTTCAGTATCATGTGGCTGATGGTCTGCCCACTGTTGCTGGTAATACCTATAAGTTGAAGATGACTATCAAGGCTACTGGTCAAGGTACCATGAGTTGGGGCGTTGGCGGCTGGGGTGGTCGCGCAGAAGGCTCTTTCGGTTTCGATACAGAATGGAAAGAGTTTGAGAAAGAGTTTGTGGCCACTGCCGATGGTGGATTTGTTCTCTGTCAGACTGGTCAGTTTGTAGGTTCCATCTATATCAAGAACGTTCAGATTACTCACTCTGAATCTCCTGTAATGGAAGTCTTCAAAGACTATATCACCAATGGCGCAATGGAAAGCGGTAAGTCAATGGATAACTTTGTGGTGGCTGAAGCTGGTAAAGGGCAATTCACTCCAACAGCTGTTGCCGGAGGTCCAGAAGGTAAGAACTGCATCGTAATCCATGGTAATGCTAATGCTACAAATGAATGGGATACCCAGTTCTTTATCTATACTCCAAAGATAAATTGGAAGGCTGGTGACCAATATAAGATTTCATTCTACTACAAGGCTTCCGAGAACATCGGTTCTGCTACTCAGTGTCACGGTGCTCCTGGCGGTTATATCCACTGGGCTTGTCTCCCTGCCAATCCCAACTTTACTACCAAGTGGCAGAAGTATGAGATGACAGGAACCATCCCCTCACAGGTTACAGATGCTAACCCCATGCACTCCATTGCCTTCAATCTCAACATAGGTAAGGTTGATCACGCTGTTGACTACTATTTCGCTGACGTACATTGGGGCGTAATGGAGAAAACCAACAAGATTGAACTCACCGATGAAGAGAAGAAGGATACCTTGACTTGGGCTATGGATCAGTGGATTACTGGTATGATGAAGGCAACCAACGGCTATGTTACATCATGGGACGTTGTCAATGAGCCTCTTGCTGGTGATGACCTTGATGGTGATGGCAAGTATGACTTGCAGTCGGCTACTCGTGGTACAGTGAGCGAGAAAGATGCTGCCAACAACTTCTATTGGCAGGATTACCTCGGTGATGTTGACTATGTGCGCACCGCTGTGAAACTGGCTCGTCAGCGCTTCGCTGAGAATGGTGGTGAAGGTGAACTGAAACTCTTCATCAACGACTATAATCTCGAGTCTGATTGGGATGATAATATGAAGGCTAATTCGCTCGTGAAGTGGATTGAGGAATGGGAGAAAGACGGTACTAAGATTGATGGTATCGGTACGCAGATGCACATCTCTTACTATGCTAACGAGGCTACACGCAACTCGAAGTTCCAGCACATTGTGAAGATGTTCGAAATCCTTGCAGCTTCAGGTAAACTCGTGAAGATCTCTGAACTTGATCTGGGTTATGTGGATGCAGACGGTAACAAGCTGAAGACACAGGATCTTACTGATGAGCAACACAGAGAGATGTCTGAATACTACAAGAATGTTATTGCAGCATACTTCAAGTATGTGCCTGCTGCACAGCAATACGGTATCACCAACTGGTGTATTACCGATGCTCCTGCCAACAGTGGATGGCGTCCAGGCGAGCCTGTTGGACTTTGGGACAGCAACTACAACCGCAAACATTGCTATGCTGGTTATGCTGACGGTCTGGCTGGCAAAGGCACCGTAGAATAAGAAACTAGTTTTTATTAATACTTCAAGGATAACGTGTTTATCCGGCACGAGGACTGTGTCTCTGGCACGGTCCTCGTTTGTTTATCTATTTTTATGGTGTAAAGATGCTCTTATCTGACAAAAATTGAGTATCTTTGCATGTCTAAAACTATGGATAGATGAATGATTTAAAACAAATGATTATTGGGGTGGGGGCTTGTTGCTTCCTGCTATTCCTAATGGGGTGTGGCGGTATGCGTAAACCTGCAAAACAAAGCCAAGCGCTGCCCAGCATTTTTCCCGATTATACTGATGTGACTATTCCATCAAATATCGCACCACTCAACTTCATGATAGAAGGAGCTGAACATATTCAGGCGCGTTTCCTTGTGGCGGAAAAGGAATTATTGGCTGTGTATGGCGACGAAGTTATTGATATTCCCGAAGACGACTGGAAACACCTGTTACAACAGACAGTTGGAAGGAAAATGCAGGTAGAGGTGGCTGTCTGGGATGAAAAGCATCCAGATGGTATCGGTTATCGTCCATTTAATATTTCTGTGGCAAAGGATAGTATTGATCCTTGGATTGCCTATCGACTGATAGAACCGGGGTATGAAGCATGGCAATTCATGGGCATCTACCAACGTGAGCTTGGTAGTTTTTGTGAGCGCGAGATCGTATCTAATAAAACTACAACAAGTGCTTGCATCAACTGTCATCATTTCGACCGACGCTCAGCGAAACGCATGATGTTTCATGCCCGTGGAGAGAATGGTGGCACAATAATTCTTGATCAGGGGCAACTGAAAAAGGTGGATCCAAAGAAAATGGGACCACAGAAAGGTGCTGTCTATCCTGCATGGCATCCCGAAGGCAGATACATCGCTTTTTCATCGAACACCACCAACCAAACCTTCTTCGGTCAGGGGCGTCAGCCACTGGAAGTCTATGACCGTGCCTCAGACTTGATATTGTATGATACTAAAGAGAATCAGGTGACTGCAGACAATCGTTTTCTCAATGAAGAAAGAATGGAGACCTTCCCTGCTTGGTCACCCGATGGTAAGTGGCTCTATTTCTGTTCGGCACCTGCCAAGAAACTTCCTGATGAGCGCAAGGAGATGCATTATTCTATCCTGCGCGTGGCTTTCGACAGTCAAACAGGACTGTTGGGAGAACAGGTCGATACCTTATATAATGCGCGTATGGAAGGAGGAAGTGCTTCGTTCCCACGAATCTCTCCCGATGGTCGATACCTGTTGTTTACTTTGGCGGACTATGGCACATTTCCTATTTGGCACAACGAGGCTGACCTGAAAATGATAGATTTAACGACGGGTAAACCTGTGGATGTGGATGCGTGGAATGCAAAGGATCAGACAGATAGCTATCATGCGTGGTCTGCCAATGGCAGATGGGCAATGATTGCCAGCCGGCGTCTTGATGGTCGTTATACTCGTGTATATTTCGGTTACCTCGATGCTAATGGCAAGGCACACAAGCCTTTCTTGTTGCCACAGAAAGATCCGCGCAGCAATACTCTGCGATTGAAATCATATAATATTCCTGACTTTGTGGATGGCAGGGTGGAAATGCCCCAAGAGGTAGTAGAACTATTTCGTTGTCCCGATAAACTGATACAATGATGAAAATTCCCAAAATATCAACATCTGTGGCAATGGCTTTGTCTGCCCTTGCTCTCTTTGTAAGCCTTTGGCTCGTATGGTATAATAATTTTTATTATGTCCTGAAATGGATGGAGAATTATACTTTCTATAGTTCTTCGTCTGACATGATATTCCTTGGTGCGGTAATGCCAGGAGACGTGTTGAAGGTTGTTGGAGCCTGGCTGATGCAGTTCTATTATTATCCAGTAGTAGGTGCTACTGTTCAGGCATTGCTTCCTGTCATGGTGTTTCTGGCTGCAGCTATTGTTGTGGTGCGCCTTTTCAAGGAATCGCGTAAACTCTTGTGGATAGCCATGATTCCTGTGGTCTATGTTGTGGGCAGCCAGTTCTGGGATAATGAATTGGACAAGACACTTACTGCCGTATTGGTTTCATGGGGCGTAGCCTTGATAGTATTCATCCTAACACTAAAAAATCGCAGAATATTCCATTTCCCGTCATTTATCTCGAATGGTTATGTGGCTGTGGTGGCCACGTTAATGCTCTTATTGGTTTCGGTCTATCAACTTGGTTATAAAGATAAATCCAACAATATACATGCGTTCTATTGTCAGTTGGAATGTCTTGCAGAAGACCGGCAATGGGATGAAATACTGGAACTTACACCTCCTGGGGTTGCACAAGAGAGTTTTATAGCCAGACGATTTGCCTTACTGGCTTTGATAGAGAAGGGACGTTTGAACAAAGAGATGTTCCTCTATGGCGTGACATCTGCGGATGACTTTATCTTCAAAGACCATGACGAACCGCTCTGCCGCCATTTCAATAGCCTGTTTTTCCGTTCGATGAATATGCCCAATGAGGTTGTTAGACAGAGTTTTCAACAGCAGATACTATCAACCTTCGGTACCAGTTTTAATGTACTTCGACGATTGGCAGTAACCAATTTGGAAATAAAAAACTATCCGTTGGCAAAGAAATACCTTGATATATTGAGTCATTCGACCGTGATGAAGTCATGGGCAGAAGAACGTCGTCCGCAGTTGGAAGCCATTAAAAATGCTAAGCCCGACTATGAACAACGGTTGGATCAATTCTATTCTGCTGATCTTCTGGTAGCTATGGTAGCTATGGCAGACCGCTATCCGACAGAACGGAAATATGCAGATGTGCTGCTTTGCGCTCTATTGGCCAATAAAGACGGTAATCAGTTTTATCCAGCCTTTAAGGTTATTGCTGAACGACAATACGCGCACGGAGAACCTATTCCTGCCTATTATGAGCAGGCATTGATGTTGGTAGCGGCCTCAGAACCCGAGGTGATGCAACTCTACAAGATTAGTCAGCAGACGCAGGATGCTTTTCAGAATGTGATGAAATTGCTCAACAGTGGACAGAAATCGCAACTTCCCAACTTGCTCCCTAATTCTTTCTGGGCATATTTCTTTTAAAAGAGAATATGAAGTTTTAGATTGAATTTAACCCAAATCGGTCGTTAGAATTCGCAAGACAACTTTTTCTGATGACCGATTTGGGGTTTGTGTTTATTTTTTCATTCGTACCAGTTCTTATTGGTATTTTGAGGCTTAATGTTGAGTAATTCAAACTTTTTGTTTATCTTTGCATAAGAATTCTTTTCACCCATGCCTTGATTATTGTGAGGCAGAATAGATATGGAGGGAAAATAGCGTATGGAATACCAAGAAACAGAGAATAAATAAGAAAACTACTCGTTAAAAGAACAACAAGAAATGGAATGGATTGAAAGTCTTTTTACTATACACTCAGCAGTACAGACTGTAGTGGTGCTGTCGCTCATTACCTCTTTAGGACTTGCCCTTGGTAAAATTCATATCAGAGGCATTTCGCTAGGCATGGCTTTTGTGTTTTTTATAGGTATTGTGGCAGGAAGCCTGCATTTTTCTGCTGACGAACAAATGCTGACATTTGCTGAGACATTCGGCTTGTCGCTATTTGTTTATGCCTTAGGACTGCATGTGGGTCCCAACTTTATTGGTATGATGCGTCACGAAGGTACGAAACTCAATATATGGAGTATGGGAGTAATTGCGCTTGGCACGGTCATGGCGCTATCGTTATGTCTGGTATTGCCCATTTCAGTACCTGATATGGTCGGACTCCTCTGTGGTGCTACCACCAATACTCCGGCACTTGGTGCAGCCCAACAGGCACTTTCCAATGCCCATCTGTCGCATAGTGGTGCTGCACTGGGTTGCGCTGTGACCTATCCGCTTGGTGTGGTTGGTGTGATATTTGTTATGATTCTGTTGCGAAAATTCTTTGTCAAACCGGAAGATTTGCAACCTCATAATAAAGATGATGAAGACCAGACATTTGTTGGGCAGTATGAAGTGGTGAATCCTGCCATTTCGTGTAAAACGATTGCTGAAATATCGCAGATGACACACCGTCAGTTTATTATCTCGCGCATATGGCGTGGAGACCGTGTGATAGTACCTATTGCCTCTACCGAATTACAAATAGGTGATAATGTGCTTGTGGTGACTAAACGTGATGAGGTGTCTGCCATGGATATTCTCTTTGGTAAACGCGTAGTGAAAGACTGGAATAGGGAGCAGATAGACTGGAACGCTATAGATTCATCGGTGGAGAGTCGTGTAATTGTCATGACACAAGTAAAACTCAATGGTAGAACGCTCGGTTCACTCCATATCCGACAGACTTATGGGGTTAATGTGAGTCGTGTGATGCGTGGCGATATCAAACTGCTTGCTACCGATGCTCTCCATTTGCAATATGGTGACCGAGTGACCGTGGTTGGTACTCCAGATAATCTTGACCATGCAGAAGCTTTCTTAGGTAACGCAGTACAAGTGCTCAACGAACCTAATCTCGGAGCCATCTTCTTCGGATTACTGTTGGGACTTGCCTTAGGAATGATTCCGTTTTCTATTCCAGGAATGAGTACTCCTGTGAAACTTGGAATTGCCGGTGGTCCGATTATTATGGGAATTTTGATAGGTGCCTTGGGACCTCGTGTACATTTCATTAGTTATACTACGCGGTCGGCGTCGCTCATGTTGCGCAAGTTGGGACTTTCGCTTTATCTGGCCTGTCTGGGCCTGGCTGCCGGTAAGGATTTCCTTGCAACCATCATACGTCCTGAAGGTTTACTGTGGGTAGGAGTTGGTCTATTGCTTACTATGCTTCCACTTCTTATCATAGGCATTATTGCCCTGAAGGCCAAGAAATTTGATTTCGGTACTATATGTGGTCTGCTCTGTGGTTCGATGGCAAACCCCATGGCGTTGGGTTATGCCAACGAGACCATTGAGGGCGAACATGTTGCCGTGGCCTATACTTCGGTTTATCCTCTCGGTATGTTTGTAAGAGTGATAATTGCTCAGGTGATTATCATGTTTATGGTTTAGAACGTAGGGGAAAGGTGAAGTAGAACTTTTCCCTTTTGTTGCATAAGGACAAAAAATAAGCCGCTAGACTCTCGTCTAGCGGCTTTTTCTCTCAATTCGTAGCGAATTAGTTTACGCTATCAGTTGCAACGCTATCAACTGCAGTGCTGTCAGCAACGCTGTCAACAGCAGCTACAGAATCGGTGTCAACCTCAGCAGTCTGAGCTTTGTTACCACATGATGCGAAAGAGATAGCTGCAATAGCTACGAACATAAATACCAATTTTTTCATTTTTCTTTGCTTTTTAAATCTGTAAAACAATCATTTGTTTATTAAAACGTTGCAAAGGTAGGCATTTTTTCAATACGTTGTTCTTTTTTTTAAGACTTTTTTTAGTGTTGTTTTGTAACTTTTTCGCAAAGTGTTGATATACAGGTATATACGAAATGTTAAAATTTGGATAATATTGAGGCATTTCTTAAAAAACAGCGAAAAACCCGTTTTTTGCATTTACTTGAGCACATTGTCTTTTACCCAATTTGCCTCTAAATTGCCGTTCTATGGGCAATTTAGGTCAATCATCAACTAAGAAAGCGCCGTTTATATCGCTTTTTACTATCCCTGTATTAGCAGTTTTGTGTAGGTTGCGTCTCTCTCTTACTTACTTTTGTTCTCCCATCGTGTTCCTATTATCGTCCGTCAGTTATGGGACTTGCTTGGGATTTACTTATGACTTACTTGGGATTGACGTGGTAAATAGGCTGTGTGCCTTATGGGAACTGAGTTCCCGAAGACATCCCGAACTCATCCCGACGGTATAAGATAGGTATAGTAATTATTGGAAGTGCTTAATTTGGGTCCGGAGAATGGAATGTAGAAAGAAAAACTCAATTTTCTTTTTGTATTCTACTCACTTAATCGTACCTTTGACCTGTCGGTCTTAGGTACTCACGTTCGATAATCCAAAAGAAAAACTTAATTTTCTTTTTGTATTCTACTCACTTAATCGTACCTTTGCACGAGAAAACGTAATATATATAAATAAGGTATGATTGATACATCGGCATTTCAAGGAAAACGAGCCGCCTATTTTACTTTGGGTTGTAAACTGAACTTTTCTGAAACATCGACTTTTGGAAAGATGCTCCATGATATGGGAGTGACAACAGCACAGAAAGGTGAACGGGCAGACCTCTGTCTCATTAATACATGCTCTGTTACGGAGGTTGCCGACCATAAATGCCGTCAGGCAATTCATCGTTTGGTGCGCCAGAATCCTGGTGCTTTTGTTGTCGTTACGGGGTGTTATGCTCAGTTGAAACCTCAAACGGTGAGTGAAATAGAAGGGGTAAGTCTTGTGCTTGGTGCTAACGAGAAGGCGCAACTCATCCAGTTTCTCTCAGAGAAATGGGGTGAAGTGTTGGGTGGAGCCGATATTTCTGTTCCCGATGGGCAGGATGAAAAGACTAAATCCGGAGAAGGCCACTATTTTGTGCAGAAAACCAAAGATATCAAAAGTTTTGCACCCAGTTGTTCACGAGGCAATCGCACTCGCTATTTCTTGAAAGTACAGGATGGTTGCGATTATTTTTGCACCTATTGTACCATTCCATACGCACGTGGCTTCAGCCGCAATCCAACCATCGCCTCTCTGGTGGAACAAGCAGAGCAGGCAGCTGCAGAAGGCGGCAAGGAAATTGTGTTGACTGGTGTGAACATCGGAGACTTTGGAAAGACTACCGGTGAAAGCTTTGTAGATTTGGTTAAGGCATTGGATGGAGTGAAAGGAATCTCACGTTACCGTATCAGTAGTCTTGAACCCGACTTGATGAGCGATGAACTCATCGACTATTGTGCTCAGAGTCGTGCTTTCATGCCCCATTATCACATACCGCTACAGAGTGGAAGTGATATGGTATTGAAATTGATGCACCGCCATTACGACCGTCAACTCTTTGCCGATAAGATACATCGCATCAAGGAAGTAACACCTGAAGCTTTTATCGGCGTGGATGTTATGGTGGGGTGTAGAGGCGAAACACCAGAATGCTTTGAGGAAACATTTGAATTCCTGCAATCGCTTGATGTTACCCAGCTTCACGTGTTCCCTTATTCAGAGCGTCCTGGAACATCGGCACTCTCCATTCCCTATGTGGTCAGCGATCAAGATAAGCGTGAGCGTAGTAGAAGACTGTTGGAACTCTCCGATCAGAAGACCGAAAATTTCTATCGCCAGTTTATTGGCACTACAGCCGAAGTTCTGTTTGAAAAGGCACCACGAGGCAAAGCCATGCATGGATTCACCAAAAACTACGTTCGTGTGGAACTTCCTGCCGCAGAAGCACGTGAGGAATATGACAACCAGCTGATGACCGTCAGACTTGGCGACTTCAATCACGATCATAGTGCCCTACGTGTTACATTAAAATAAACAAGAACATCACAACTCAATATCACAACCCGCAAAAGATGGATAAACTGGCAATTGTTATTCTCAACTGGAACGGACAGAAAATGTTGCATCAATATCTGCCTACCGTTCTACAATACTCCAAGGATGACGCTGTAATCTATGTGGCAGATAATGCCTCGACAGACCAATCGCTCGCTATGCTTGCCAGCGAGTTTCCATCGTGCAGAACCATTCCTCTTGATAAAAACTGGGGATTTGCTGAAGGCTACAATAAAGCGTTGAAACAGATAGACGCAGAGTATTATCTGCTGCTCAACTCTGATATTGAGGTGACCCATCATTGGCTGACACCCCTTATCGAGTTTATGGATGTACATCCTGAAGTGGCAGCCTGTCAGCCTAAGCTCCTTTCCATCTATGACCGCGACCGATTTGAGTATGCTGGAGCAAGCGGAGGTTTCATCGACTGTTATGGTTATCCCTTCTGTCGCGGACGTGTGTTCGAGACGGTAGAACAGGATAACGGACAATATGATTTCCGGCAGGAAATACATTGGGCAACAGGTGCTGCTATGATGATTCGTTCTGCCGACTATTGGGCTGTGGGCGGACTTGACGGTCGTTTCTTTGCGCATAATGAGGAAATCGACCTCTGTTGGCGATTGCGTATTAGCGGACGAAAGATATATTGCTTGCCAGAGAGTTACGTCTATCATGTGGGAGGAGGAACGCTCCCTAAGGGCAATCCCATGAAGACCTTCCTCAATTTCCGCAATAATCTTACCATGCTTTATAAATGTCTGCCCGATAAACAGCTTCACAAGGTGATGCTGATACGTTGGGTGCTTGACTATGTGGCTGCATGGAAGTCGCTCCTGCTTGACCGTAATGTCAGCGAGTTCCTGGCTGTTTATCGTGCACGCCATGCCTTCCGCCGTTGGCGTAAGGATTTTGCAGAAGACCGTAAAACAATTCAGGCCGGCAGAACTTCTGCCAGCCTGACGGATACTTGTACGTTTAGTATTCTTTGGCAGTATTATGCCAAAGGGCGCAAACGTTATTCGGATTTTGTTTGACGGAGCTTTTCCGTTACCACAACGGGATTCATGAGGTCTTTCTTCCACAACAGGAGATAGTCGAACCAGTCTTTGGCAGAATGATAGCCAAAGGTCTCGTTGTCAGAACCGAACGTGATATAGTAGCGCATGGCCTTATCGATACCGCCGATGACATAAGGATAGTTGTCTTTGTTGGCAGGCTGTTCGCTCACAACATGTTTCATGGGAAGGCAAATGCCCAATCCAACTGTTTCGCGCTTATGACCTACAGAATCTTTGGCAGATACCGTCCAGTCAGAACCCCAACAACCGCGTAGTCCCTCATGATCGGAATATTCCGTTGAGTTTTTTATATTGATGATACCTGTAGAAAATTGATGGTTGGCAACTGCTTGTCTGAAAAATACATCAACTTGGCAGTCTCGGCGACCAGCATAGAGCGTGTAGCGTGTGGTCATCGTTATAGGATAGGGATGGAAAGCGTTGTTGCCCGTTTTGTCTTTCCAACCATCGTCCACCACTTCTACTATCGTGCGTAAGGGCCCGTAGCTGATGATGCGTTCTGTGCGATGATCCACATCCTCCAAGAGGGTAGGCTGCTGTCCGTCCCATCCGCGCATAGTGCCCAGTCCAAATGTGTTACCCACCCAGAGCACGTCGTCACCATAGCCTGCCTCCTTTTGCTGCTTGTTGGTGTAGAATTGTGTTTCCTTCAGTTCCAGTCCCTTACGGTATTTTCCATAGAGATCTACGGTCTGACGATGATCGAAATAGATGCGATAAGCCACTAACTCGTTTTCAAAGGCTGGTCCGTGGTGATGCATCTGCCAGTAAGGGTTTGTGCCGTTCTCAACGGTCAGACTGCTGATAAACAGGTTTTGCTCGTTATTGGACTTTACTTTCTTGTTGAGCAGTATCATATCAGCATACACCAGAGGCTTGTATTTTCTTGGTTTTCCGCTGTTGAGCAGTTCTACGTTGTAGGTTGTCGTAGATTTCTTTGGCATATCTGCCATGAAACAGAGTTCATCGTAACAGCCGTCACCATTGAGGTCGTCCAGCTGAGATGCAATTTCCTGCCCGTTCATTTTAACAATGGCTTGACAGATGTCAGTACCGTATGGAGCAAGATTAATCACGATGGGTTGGGCGGTACGCTCCGTCTTCATGGTGTTTTTTACAGTAATGTCTAATTGTTTCTGTGCCATAAGTACACAGCAAGACAAGCCACAGAGGGCAATAGTTGCTATTTTACGTTTCATATACCGAAAATCTCTTATGTTTGTTTTCTGATTAGTTTTTCTTGTGCAAAATTAGCCTTTTTACCTTGTTTTTTATCTTTTTTTTGCTTAAAACTTGGAATATAAAATATTTTTTAGTAAATTTGCGGTGTATTTTAACATTATATAATATTACAAAGACGGCCTTTTTTATATCAATGCGGAAAACTTATATACTTTTGTCGGTTGTGATGCTGATATGCCTCGGTTGCGAGTGGCGCCTGAAATCGGGCGATACTGAAATGGGGCATGACCAGTCGTTGATAGACCGATATGATCGTATTGAGATGCTTTATCTGACCACTGGCGATTATTCCGCTTTGCAGCAGATGCAATCCGACTATCCTGGTCAAACTCGGATGTTGATAGAGGATGTGTTGCATATAGGCCATGTGAATGATGTTGGCATCAACCAACGTTTCCGCCATTTCTTCTGCGATTCTACGCTTCAGCGCTTGTTGGCAGATGTACAGGTGGAGTTTGCCAGTCTTGATGATGTGTCGCATGACTTGCAGAAGGCTTTCAAGCGCATGAGAAAAGAGTTTCCCGATATCGTGCTTCCTACCATCTATACTCAGATTGGTTCTTTTGACCAGAGCATAGTAGTAGATAGCAATATGGTTGGTGTCTCGCTCGATAAGTATTTAGGTGCCGACTATCCATTTTATCTGCAGCATTATTCTGACGCGCAGCGTGCGATGATGACTCGTCAGATGATAGTTCCCGATTGTGTGGCATTCTATATTTTGAGTATGTTCCCAACACCTGATGGCTTGACCAAAGCGGAAATACATCGTGAGCTGCGTGCTGGAAAAATTCAATGGGTTGCTAATCAGATTGTTGGAAGGCGTGCTTTTCGTAATCCAGAAGTTGATGCAATAGATCGCTATATGAAATCTAATCGACACAAGTCTATTCAGCAGTTGCTCAACAGTCACGATGCTATCGTGGAATGAGCAACCACGTTTCTTTAGATGGTTGTCCTTTGTACTTTAGAATCCCATAGTTTTTATTTGTGCCCTTTTCTTTGAGAATCTTATGTAAAGAAATTGTGCTAATATTTGTCGTTTAGCTCCATTACAGTATTACAGTATTACAGTTTCTGAAAACGATTTTTAGGCTTATATAATGGATTTTTCATGTTTTTGCTTGGCAAAAATGCTGGAAACCCATTGTTTTTGCTTTTTGCACTAGTGTCCACTAAAAACGATTAACAATCGTTGTAAGTGGTTGATATGCGACAAAATACGAGCAAAAAATGACTCTATGGGTTAGAAATGACTATCTTTGCAGAAAATTACAATCTGTAAGTTAGTTTAGACTCATGAATCAAGGTACA
>NZ_NPJE01000004.1:0-58052 GCF_002251205.1 Prevotella sp. P3-92
ATAGATGCACTTTCGGCAGGTTCTGCAGGCGGAAAAGGCCAACTGCAGGGATATGTTGAAGCGATGATGCGTTTCGCGCGAAAGCATGATGAAGTGGAGTTACAGAAGCTCGTGGAATGGCAAAGAAACATGAAGTCGAAAGGTGCCAACAAGGAGAAACCTATTCGTCCTGATGTCTCGTTTTGGTTTCCACCTTCCGATGTGACCAATGCTGCCTTCATACAGAATGCGATGGCATGTGAACAGGGGAACGCACACACGCAATACTATAACATGCCGGAGGTAGAGATGGCTGACAAGATATGCGGCGGTCATAAGCAGGTGACGCAGACTATCCGCAACATCTATGACAAGGCCAGGGCTGGTGCACTTCGTGCCACGGCTGAGGGTGTGACGGGAAATCCGGTGCTGCGTGTCAACATGAATATTTCATGTACTCCGGGTGAAGCAAGGAATTTCTTCAAGCGCGACTTGTTTAACGGTACGCTCGGACGTGTGGCTTTCTCCTATAAGGCTCGCGGCAATCGCGATGGGCATATTCCACGACAGGGGGAGTATGATGAGGATTTCCTCAAGAAACTCGATGCCTATATCGTGCGCCTGCAGGCTTGCAAAGGACGCCATGTCGTGAAACCGCTCAACAAACTGGCTGATAGACTGGCGCTCGACATGGCGGCGCTGGCTGACCTCACGGATGATGATACCCTGTGGGATATGAGTAAGCGGTCTATCGTGAATGCATGGAAGAAAGGGTGCGTGCTCTATATCCTGAACGGCATGACATGGACTAAGGGCATGGGCGATTTCGTGGAATGGCTGGTGTATTACGACCTCTGGTCTAAATCGCAAATATTTGGAGATATGTTCAAAGAGGGTAGCGACAGTTTGGGTGACGCACAGAAGAGTGGTCCGAAGAACATGCTGTGTGACTTGCCTGATACGTTTAACGAGGCGCAACTGGAGGCTCTCCGCGTCTCTCTCGGCAAATCGAGGGAGGGGACCAGAGGCCAGTTGCATGTTTGGACTCACCGCAACTTCATCACCTATTCTGCCCAGACGGGGCTGTACTCCAAGACGCAGGAGTATCTGACGGGGAATGTTGCCGGACGTGGTACTAAAAGGAAATAGCCATGCTCGACAGAATGAAGATTGAAAAGCTTCGCGCACTGCCCATTGAGGCGGTGGCGGAGCGCCTCGGACTGCGGGTGACGCGACATAAATGTCTGTGTCCGTTTCATGATGACCATCATGCGAGTATGACGTTTCTCGCAAGGACTAATAGCTTCAGGTGTTTTGCCTGTGGGGCTCACGGCGGCACGATAGACCTCGTGATGCGCCACCTCGACAAGGATTTCCCCAGGGCGTGCCGTTGGTTGGCTGACGATGCTAACGTGGTGATCGACGAATACCGACCGCGCACGCCTGTGGCGGAGAAAGCAATGAGGCCGTTTGATGCCTCGCGCTATGCCCGCAACTTCGAACATCCGTGGTTGAGCAGCGAGGCGCAACAGTTCCTGTTTGCCGAACGGAAGATCAATCCGCGTGTGGTGCGCTGGTGTCGCCTGTCGTCATGGACCGACCGTCTGGGCATCCATTGGTTGCAGACGCCGTATTTCGACACGACGGGGCAGCTCATCGGTTTGCAGAACCGCAACCTCGACTACCACAAGGGGGACGTGACGCCTCGCTTCCGCTTCCCCTACGGGGCGCGCTGCACCATCTACAACCTGCCTGTGGTGGCGATGCTGCGGCCTGAGGAACCGCTCTACATCACGGAGGGATGCTCCGACTGTTGGGCGATGCTCTCGGCGGGGCATAAGGCAGTGGCGATTCCGTCTGCCACCTTGCTCTCCGTGGCAGACAAGGAGTTGTTGAGCGATCTGGCAAACCGGTTGGGTACGTCGTTCCACATGTTTCCCGACCGCGATGCGCCTGGCGAGCGTCTCTTCATGCAGTTGCGTGAGGTATTGCCGACGCTCCATCACCACCAGTTGCCGGCAGGGTGCAAGGATTTCTCTGATTATTATGTTTCATCTATTAACAATTCAAGTTTCGCAACTGAGGGAATTGATTGAAGTTAAAGAAGTTATCTTAACTTCCCCACATGCGCAACTGAGGGAATTGATTGAAGTTAAAGAAGTGATCACTCCCTACGGTCGTTCGGGAAGTTAAGAGACAATAGCCTTTTGCCGTAAGACGTAGGACATTAGTCCCTTAACTTCTCTCTAACTTCCCTAACTTCCCTTAACTTCCCCACATGCGCAACTGAGGGAATTGATTGAAGTTAAAGAACGTTTTCGTTAAGCCAAATGAGCAGAATAAAGCTCGCTTTAATTCTGTCATGGCGAGAAAAGGTGCCATAAAATGGAAGTGATCACTTCCTACGGTCGTTCGGGAAGTAAAGAGACAATAGCCTTTTGCCGTAAGACGTAGGACATTAGTCCCTTAACTTCTCTCTAACTTCCCTAACTTCCCCACATGCGAAAGTTCAGTTAACAACAACACGCTATGAACGATTTTGAAATTCGGTCTTATACCAAAAAAGATTTGGCGCTCAGATATTTCCCGTCTGCCACGCCGCACACGGCGGTCAACCGCCTGATGTCATGGATCTGCCGCTGTCAGCCCCTGACGGCTGCCCTTGCGAAGCAGGGGTACAGGAAAACGAGTAAGTGGTTTTCGGCACGGGAGGTCAGACTCATCGTGGAATACCTGGGTGGGCCGTGATCCATCGGATCATCGGATCATCGGATCATCGGAATTTATACGGAATTTACACGGATGTTTTGGGGGTTGCATACGGCAAGAAATCTTTGGGGGAAATCTTGTTTAAAAAATGGCCTTTGGCCAGAAATCAATCATCGGAATTTAAACGGATATTAGACGGAAATAAAATCTTTAAATAAAAATCCTAACTGAAAATGCGCTCGAATACCTCGCTTTTGGGGAGGGTTTTATTATGGATCGCATCGGAGATGCTCGAAATCTTAACGAAAATCTTTAGAATAATCTTTAAGTCCCTTAACTTCTCTCTAACTTCCCTAACTTCCCTTAACTTCCCCACATGCGAAAGTTCAGGAATTTAAAAGAAAATGTCCTCGAATCGCAGGAAACGTATAGAAACGTATGATTGATTTTTGGGGATGTCGTATCTTTGCAACAGAAACAAAAAAGGCTGGCAGAAGCCGAACGCATCTCGGAGGCGCCCCGAATGTAGCAGGTGACAACAGCCAAGTAAGTAACTTTAATGATCTAATACCATGAGTAACACAAAAAACAAAGAAACGCTCAAGACTGTACTCCAGTTTATCGTAAGCGTGATCACAGCACTCCTCGCCACACTCGGCGTTCAGAGTTGCGTCGGCATCTGACAACCACATGCGAAAGTTCAGTTATTAACCTTAAAAAAACACAATTATTATGGCTACAATTCAAGCAATCGACATCATCAAGGGTATCAGTGGTAAGTATGGTAACAAGTCTAACGACTACTTCGCCACTAACAAGTCTAGTAACAAAATCCATCTCGCCAAACTCGCCAACCCATACAAGGGTCCTGCTACCGAGAAGCAGAAGCTGCAGCGCGAGAAGTTCGCCAAGCAGCAGGCTGCCTGCAGCGCATGGCTTAAGGCTAACCGCCCGAACGAGAAGAACGGCATCAAGGGTACTCCTATCTACCAGTATGCCCTGAAGCTGAAGCGTACCTTCGCCTTCTCTAACGTCAACCAGGTGTTGTTTAAGTACATGGACAAGGAGTTTAACATCAAGTTGCCTGACTCCATCGATGCACCTAAGGTGGACGGCGAGGATACCGGTTCTACTACCAATCCTGGCAGCGGCGACCAGGGTACTGAGCAGAAACCCGGTGGAAGCGACCAGGGTACAGAACAGCCTGGTGGCGGAGGTCTGGAGGGTTAGTCTTCCGTTTTCTTCTTAACCATAATTCCTTCATCGTCACAGCGCTCCTTGTTGTCAAGGGGCGCTGTATTCTTTATCCACGGAGGACACGGATGACACAGATTTGATTTGTGTTCCGTGGATTATTTTAGTTGCCTACGGCAAGAAATCTTGGAGGAAATCTTGTTTAAAAATGGCCTATGGCCAGAAATAATAATCTTTAAATAAAATCCTGACTGAAAATGCGCAACAGTACGTTGCTTTATGGGAGGGATTTTTTGGGGATCGCCTACGGCTCGACATCTAAACTAGAATCTTGAACAAAATCTTTAACTAGAATCTGTGTGCTCCGTGTGTTCCGTGGATTTCAGTTGCTTCGCAAGGATTCATTTTACCACTCCAGTTTCCATCTCATTCTCCAAATAGGAGAATACATACACTGCTCCTTCGTAATACAAGCCACAGGCAGGATTACACAGGCGCTTATAGGTTTCTGAAGAATACAGCTCATCCAGAGCTTTCTTCATATCCCATCCATACTTCTGCATCAGCATCTCAACCAATTCTGTAGAGAGACATTCTATCTGAAACTGTATATCTTCATTCATAATCAAATCTTCTTTAAGTAACTAACAGCTTTTTCTGTTCCAAAGAAATACTGAACAGCAGGCTTTTGAAATCGCAGTTCTTCAATCATTCTGTCAATACTGATATAGCCCTGGATAAAACGACGCATTTGAAGACCTACCGTATCGTCTGCAATCGGACCAATAACTATATCATAAGGATGAGCAGGCGTAGAAGAGATATTCCTTCTATTCATCAAAATGAATTCTGCCCATTCTTCAGAATAATTTTCAAAGACTTTAACGGATAAAACCGTTGAATCTTCCATAAGCAAGCTGTCATCAAACAAGTAAGCATTAACTACAGGTGTTCCCTCCTGTAGTCTTTGGGCAGTACGAACTGCCATTTCCCTTGCTTGCGATTCATTTGGATTCAGATAAAAGCCACATCCAAAATCCTTGCCTTTTCGTGAAAGACATAAATCTATTTTATCTATCACGACATTGCTACCATGATATAATTTTAGCATCCTAATCGTCCTCCATTCTTTTGACATAATATGGTAATATCCTCCACCGCATCCTCTATTGAAAGAGTATGCTCAGCCGCATAGCAATCAACAAGGAAGTCTATTCCTTTAAATCTACGCAGATAGGCGTACGAATCTGCCAATGAAAGCTTAAAACGATTCGCAAAAGCACCCACGCAGCAGTTCACGTATTCAATTATATTATGAGTCAAATCCATATTTCCCGCTTTTAAAAATTTTTAATGCAAATATAACGAAATATTTAGAAATCACCAACTTTTCCCGGTATTTTCTTTTATAAAGAGAAAAAAATAAGGGGGGTGAGGGATGAAGTCTGAGGTCTGAAGGCTGAAGTCTGAGGTTTGTCATCCTACGAAAATCTTAAAAATAATCTTTAACCTTTAACCTCTAACCTTTAACCTTTAACCTTTAACCTTTAACCTTTAACCACTAACCTATAACCTAAACGCTCCTTGTGCGACAAAATAGGGTGGGGAATAAAATTATGTGAGAAATAATGAAAAAATAATGCGAAAAGTTTTGTTAGTCCGAATAAAAGCAGTAACTTTGCAGCCAATTTGAGTAATTACACCGAAAATATAGTCGATGAAGAATGACAACATGAAGAATCAGTACCGCGTCAACGAACAGATTCGTGTGCGTGAGGTACGTATTGTGGGAGACGACGGATCAACAGTAGTTCCCACTCGTCAAGCATTGGATATGGCTCGTGCAGAGGGCGTTGACCTCGTTGAGATATCCCCAAATGCCAACCCTCCCGTTTGTCGCATTATCGACTATTCGAAGTTCCTCTATCAGCAGAAGAAGCGTCAGAAGGAAATGAAAGCCAAGCAGGTGAAGGTGGAAGTGAAGGAGATTCGCTTCGGACCTCAGACCGATGAGCACGACTACCAGTTTAAGCTGAAGCACGCCAAGGAATTCCTGGAAGATGGTAATAAGGTACGCGCATACGTATTCTTCCGTGGACGTTCTATCCTGTTTAAGGAACAAGGAGAAGTGCTCCTGTTGCGTTTCGCAAACGATCTGGAGGAATACGGTAAGGTAGAACACATGCCTTCACTCGAAGGTAAGAAGATGTTTATCTATCTCGCTCCTAAGAAAGCAGGTGTGGCCAAGAAGAGTCAACAGGCTCGCGACAGAGAGGCTTCTGCAGCCGAGATCAAAGAGGCAGAGCAGCAGCAGGCCAAAGAGCGCGTGGAAACGAAAAGCGGTATGCTGGCAAACGCCAAGATTAGCGCAGACGCTCTCGAAAAGTTGAAAAACAATATCTGAACGAAAACAGGTGCGTAACGCCCGGTATATGCGTTGCCACCATATTATTAAATAACAATTAAATAACAAAACAATGCCAAAAGTAAAGACAAATTCCGGCGCAAAGAAGAGATTTCGTTTCACCGGTACAGGTAAGATCAAGAGACACCATGCTTACCACAGTCACATTCTGACTAAAAAAACTAAGAAGCAGAAGCGTAACCTGGTTCACCAGGCTATCGTGGACAACAGCAACTTGAAGCAGGTTCGTGACCTGTTGTGTCTCCGTTAATTCACCTATTGTCAAACATTAAAGTAAGAAGAAAACTATGCCAAGATCAGTAAATCACGTTGCTTCAAGAGCAAAACGTAAAAGAATTCTGAAACTCACTCGCGGTTACTTTGGTGCCCGCAAGAATGTTTGGACAGTAGCGAAGAACACATGGGAAAAGGGTCTTACCTACGCTTACCGCGACCGTAAGAACAAGAAACGCAATTTCCGCGCTCTGTGGATTCAGCGTATCAACGCTGCTGCCCGTATCGAAGGTTTGAGCTACTCTGCTCTGATGGGCAAGCTCGCTCAGGCTGGTATTGAAATCAACCGTAAGGTGCTTGCTGACCTCGCTGTCAACAACCCTGAGGCTTTCAAGGCTATCGTCGAGAAGGTTAAGTAAAGTCTTATTCTCGTAAGAGAACGAAAAAATGCAGGAATACTCGCAAGGTGTTCCTGCTTTTTTTATCTCACACGGATTTATTCTTTTGCTGGTTCCCTCCCTTTTTAATGTCACACAGAAATCATGGATGTTTTTTGGGGTTGCGCGAGCGCAAGAAATCTTTGGAGGAAATCCTATTTAAGATATTGCTTCGCAAGAAATATTTTTTATCATCGGAATTTAGACGGAATTTATACGGATGTTTTTGGGGTTGCCTACGGCAAGAAATCTTTGGAGGAAATCTTTTTTAATAAGATGTTGCTTACGCAAGAAATATTTTAGGGTTGTCGGATTAAAACTAAATATAGATTTCTGGACCGTTTAGGTCCTTAGATTTTACATGAAGATTTCCTCTAAGATTTCTTGCGTAAGCAACACAAAATAAAATCTTTAACGAAAATCCTAACTGAAAATGCGCTCGAATACCTCGCTTCTGGGAAGGGTTTTTATGGGGATCGCATCGGAGATGCTCGAAATCTTAACGAAAATCTTGAGAATAATCTTTAACCTCTAAACTATAACCTATAACCTAAACACTCCGTGTTCTCCGTGTGGTCCGTGGATTTTTTCGGAGCACCAACGTTTCTGAGATTTCTGACATTATTAAGAAAAATGCACTGTGCATGGTGCAAATTATGTTAAAAAGTGCACTGTGTGTAGTGCATTTTTCGTATTTATTCGTATATTTGCAACCACAGTAAAATAAATAAGGATTTTTTTATGATAAGGCTGAAGAGGTTGTATGTGAATACCGCCTCTTCTTTTTGTATGATCATCGGATGTTAGATGGATTTTTTGGGGTTGCCTACGGCAAGAAATCTTTGGAGGAAATCTTGTTTAAGATGTTGCTTCGCAAGAAATATTTTAGGAAGATAACAATATTATTAAATAGATTTCTGGACCGTTTAGGTCCTTAGATTTTTACCAAAGATTTCCTCTAAGATTTCTTGCCGACAGGCAACTAAAAATATAATCATTAACAAAAATCCTTGACTGAAAATGCGCTCGAATACCTCGCTTTTGGGAAGGGTTTTTATGGGGATCGCCTTACAGGCTCGAAATCTTAACGAAAATCTTAAAAATAATCTTTAACCTTTAACCTTTAACCTTTAACCACTAATCACTAATCACTAATCACTAACCCATAACCCATAACCTAAACACTCCGTGTACTCCGTGTGTTCCGTGGATAAAAATTTCCTTGTAATCCGTGCGACCTTTTCGGTGGGAATACGGGAATAATTTTGTAACTTTGCATGGTAAATATAAATAGAATGATATCAGTAGAAGGATTACAGGTGGAGTTTGGGGTCAAACCCCTCTTCCAGAATGCCAGTTTTGTGGTCAACGACCGCGACCGTATTGCCCTTGTGGGTAAGAACGGAGCTGGTAAATCAACGCTCTTGAAAATACTGTGTGGCTTGCAGCATCCTACGGCAGGAACTGTCAACGTGCCCTCCGACACCACTATCGGCTATCTGCCACAGGTGATGGTGTTGCAGGATGATACGACCGTGAAAGAAGAGGCGATGAAAGCCTTCGCCAATGTCACACGACAGCAACAGTTGATAGACAAACTCAATCGCGAACTCGCAGAACGTACGGACTACGAGAGCGAAAGTTATTTGGCGCTGGTGGAACGCTTCACGCAGGAGCACGACCGCTACATGATGATGGGAGCGGACAGTAATGATGCCGAAGTGGAACGCACCCTGACAGGTCTCGGTTTTGTAAGAACAGACTTCGACCGTCCCACACGCGAGTTCTCAGGAGGTTGGCGCATGCGTATCGAACTGGCAAAGATTCTGTTGCAGAAGCCCGACGTGCTGTTGCTCGACGAGCCTACCAACCACCTCGACATCGAGTCGATACAATGGTTGGAGCAGTTTCTTGCCCAAAGTGCGAAAGCCGTAGTATTGGTCAGTCACGACCGCGCCTTTATCAACCATGTGTCTAATCGCACCCTGGAGATATCGTGTGGACACATCATAGACTATAAGGTGCGCTACGATGAATATATGGTGCTTAGAAAGGAACGTCGCGAACAACAGCAGCGTGCCTACGAGAACCAGCAGAAGGAGATAGCCGAGATGCGCGCCTTTATCGAGCGCTTCCGCTATCAGGCCACCAAAGCCGTACAGGTGCAGCAGAAGGTGAAACAACTGGAGAAGATAGTACCTATCGAGGTGGATGAGGTGGATAACTCCGCCATGCACCTGAAATTCCCACCCTGTCTGCGAAGCGGCGACTATCCCGTCATCTGTGAGGACGTCAGGAAAGACTATGGCGCCCATACCGTATTCTCGCATGCCAACCTGACCATCAAAAGAGGGGAGAAGGTGGCTTTTGTGGGAAAGAACGGCGAAGGAAAGTCAACCCTCGTGAAATGTATCATGGGCGAGATACCCTACGACGGTATGTTGAAGATAGGGCATAACGTACAGATCGGCTATTTCGCACAGAACCAAGCCCAGCTCCTCGACGAGTCGCTCTCCGTATTTGAAACGATAGACCGTGTGGCAAAAGGAGAGGTCAGACTGAAGATCAACGACATCCTCGGCGCTTTCATGTTTGGAGGCGAAGCATCTGACAAGAAAGTGAAGGTGTTGAGTGGCGGCGAACGCAGTCGTCTGGCCATGATCCGGCTGTTGCTCGAACCCGTCAACCTGTTGATCCTCGACGAGCCCACCAACCACCTCGACATGCCCTCGAAAGACGTGTTGAAGGAAGCCATCAAGGCCTTCGACGGCACAGCCATCATCGTGAGCCACGACCGTGAATTCCTTGACGGCCTGGTCACCAAGGTCTATGAGTTTGGCGGAGGACGCATCAGAGAACACCTCGGAGGCATCTACGATTTCCTACAGTCGAAGCGTATTGACGAACTGAGCCAGTTGGAAACGAAGCCTGCGGCAGAAAAGACACCCAAGGCAGCAGAGAAAAAATCAGACGAAAAATCGCCAGCCCTGTCGTATGCCGAACGCAAAGAACAGCAGAAGAAGATCAGTAAGGCAGAAAAGGCCGTAGCCGCTTCGGAGAAGAAGATCAGCGAGATGGAAGACCGCCTGAAACAGTTGGACCAACTCCTCATGGACCCCGCACAGGCATCCAATATGGAACTGGTGACCGAATATACCAATATCAAGGCAGCCCTCGACGAAGAAGTGGAGCGCTGGGAACAACTCTCAGAAGCGTATGACGCATTAACGAAATGACGAACAAAGATCAATAATATTATGGAAATGAAAAAATTACTTCTAATGATGGCAGTTACAACGATGGCCATTCCTTCGATGGCCCAGCAACAACTGAAATCGGGATTGTCTCTGGCCGACATGGATCAGAGTGCCCGTCCTGGAGACGATTTCTTCACTTATGCCTGTGGCGGATGGATGAAAGCCAACCCTCTGCCGGCAGCCTATTCACGCTATGGAAGTTTTGACCGCCTGGCAGAAAACAATACTAAGCGCATCAACGGCATCCTGAAGGAGCTGCAAGAGAACAGCTATGCCGAAGGAACGGTAGAGCGTAAGTTAAGCGACCTTTACAAAATGGCTGTAGATACAGACCGCAGAGAAAAAGACGGACTCTCGCCCGTACAGCCCATCCTCAAGCGCCTTGAAGCCGCCAAGACCACCAGTCAGCTCTTTGCCATCCAAAAGGAAATGATGCCCGCAGGAGCACCTATGTTCTATGGCGCCGGTATCGGAGCCGACGAGATGAATGCTACGCAAAACATCCTCGGCGTCAACCAAGGCGGACTGACCCTCGGACAGAAAGACTACTATCTGGAGAATGATCCCGCCACGACAAAAATCCGTGAGGCGTACAAGCTCCACATCGTGAAAATGTTCCGACTCTTCGGATTCAAGACGGGGGCGGCACAGAAGAAGATGCAGAACGTCATGAAGATAGAGATGGCTTTGGCGAAAGTATCACGATCAAATACCCAGCTGCGTGACCCGAAAGCCAACTACAACAAGATGACGCTCCAGGAGTTTCAGAGCAAATATCCCCATCTGCAACTGGAACAGCTGATGAATGCCAAAGGCATAGACAGCAAATACCTGCAGACACTCGTCGTAGGCCAGCCCGACTTCATGGCAGGTGCCGAGAAAGTGATTGCCGGTCTCTCAGCTCCGGCATACCGCGACTGGATGGAATGGCGCATCATCAACGGCGCCGCCAACCTGCTGAACGACGAAGCCGCACAAGCCAGTTTCGATTTCTACGGCAAGGTGATGGCAGGACGCAAGGAAAACCATCCCCTCTGGCGCAGAGCCACCTCGCAGGTGGAAGGCGTGATGGGTGAGGCCCTTGGAAAAATCTATACAGAGAAGTATTTCCCCGCCTCTTCTAAGAAGCGCATGACCACCTTGGTGGAAAACCTCCGTATCGCCCTGGGCGAGCGTATTGCCGCACAAACCTGGATGGACGACAGTACCAAGGTGAATGCCTTGTTGAAACTCAACACCTTCTATGTCAAGATAGGATATCCCGACAAATGGACCGATATGAGCGAGCTGACTATTGATCCGTCGAAATCGTATTATGACAATATGAAGGAATGTAACCGCTTCTGGAACAAATGGCAGATCAACCATACCGCAGGAAAGCCTGTTGACAAAGACGACTGGTATATGAATCCGCAGACCGTCAACGCCTATTATAATCCAACCACCAACGAAATCTGTTTCCCTGCCGGCATCCTTCAGCCCCCGTTCTTTGACCCAGAGGCAGACGACGCCTTCAACTATGGTGCGATCGGCGTGGTCATCGGTCACGAAATGACCCATGGATTTGACGACCAGGGACGACAATACGACAAAGACGGTAATATGCATGACTGGTGGAAGGCTGAGGATGGGAAGAATTTTACGGAACGTACCGACCGCTATGTGGAATTCTTCAACAATATCAAAGTATTGCCCGACCTGAATGCCAACGGACGTCTGACCCTTGGTGAGAACCTGGCCGACCATGGCGGTCTGCAGGTGGCCTATTACGCGCTGAAGAACGCCACCAAGACCCAGACCCTTCCCGTGATCGACGGACTGACACCTGAGCAACGCTTCTTCCTCGCCTACGCAGGAGTATGGGCAGGAAATATCAATGAAGCCGAAATCCGCAACCGCACCAAGAGCGACCCACACTCCCTCAGCCGTTGGCGTGTGAATGGTGCGCTTCCCCATATCGACATGTGGTATGAGGCATTCGGCATCAAAGAAGGAGATAAGATGTTTATTCCGAAATCAGAACGGTTGGAACTCTGGTAAACACCCGATTTGAGGCATTTATAAAAAGAAATTATAAGAAAAACCGCTGTAGATGATAATTTACAGCGGTTTTTTTAGTATATTTTCAAAAAAAATAAGTATCTTTGCAACAATATTACAACGTTTGTAGTAATGATAGAAGATAACCAGATAATTAGAAACCAAAACCAGCGCACAGTACGTCCGCAGGAAATGTTGCCAAGCCAAGAACTCCAAGAAGATCAGGTTTTGCAGCAGGCGGAAATGCAAACCTTGCGTGCCAAAGTCAAAGTATGTCCGTATTGCGGCGCAGAAAATGAAGAAGAATCCATCTTTTGTGCACAATGTGGACAACCCATAGGAAAACTTACGTGTCCCTATTGCGGAGCAGAAATGGACCCAGGAGCAGATTTCTGTGAGACCTGCCATCGGTATGTGCGCAAAGACGTTTGTTCGTACTGCGGCTATGCGCTCCACGGCAACGAAGCCTACTGTCCCGAATGTGGAAGTCCGAGAGGAGGACTGGTTTGTCCGACCTGTCATACGATGAACGATTTTGCTTTCTGCAAGAAATGCGGCACTCCGCTGACGGCAGAAGCCAAGGAGATGGTGAAGCGATTGCAGAAAGAGCCCGATTATATCCATCTGCAAGAGATCGTCAAGGAGTACAACCTTCTGGAAAGCATCCTGCCTGCCTGTACGGAGAAAGACCGTCTGCGCGACAAAAAGAACGATGAGTTGAGAAAACGCGTGTTGACGCTTCTCGCGAAAGACTCGGGGATGCCTGAGGAAGACATCGTGATTCCATCGCGCAACCGCATGACCGATAAACAGTTGGAGAAGTTGAAACAGCAAAATATGGAGGCGCTGGCAGAAGCGTTGGAAAAACTTGCAACCAGACCTACCGAGTCGCCTATCATGGCCAGAAACTACACTATGGCCTGCAAGCCACAAGGCATACGCCTCGCGTGGGTATGCAACTATAAAAACGCCATGCACAGCAGTCCTTGCGGATGTGCCAAGCCACAGCTTGGAGGCAAATGGGTGGTATTGGGAAAAAAGAGCAGTTCCGACATAAAAGATGATAAGAAATGACAGACAAGACCATCGTAAATCCGGAACAGACACAACGGGTCCAACAGGCAACGTTTCGTGTACAGGCATCTGCCATGGCGGATGACCAAACCATTCGTACCAATAGAATTGCCAATGACGATGAAGAAAAGACAGGAGATTTCATTCTCAAAGGCAAATGTTATCAGAATATCAAATGTCTGAGCGACCATTCTGGTGAAGCACAGGTGTTTCTGGTGAAAGACGGAGAAGGGGAGAAGGTGCTGAAACTCTATTACCCCAACTTCAGCATCAACAAGACGTTGATGCGCATCATTCAGAACTTTGACATGGAAATGGTTGTCAAAGTGCAGGATTACGGCAAGACATACGTTGACGGCAAAAACCGAGACTACGAACTGATGGAATATCTGCGAGGAGGTAATCTTGGAGAATACGACCTTGACGGTAACTTCAATCAGTTCAGACGTATTGCCCTGCAAGCCGCAGCAGCCTTGGAATATTGCCACAACAACAATATCATCCACAAAGACATCAAACCTAGTAATTTCTTCTTCCGCGATGAGAATCACACGCAATTGGTGCTGGGCGACTTCGGCATCTCAAGTGTGATACGTGACGATGAAGATATGCATAAGACCACACAAGCGCGTACCCCTGCCTATGCAGCACCGGAGATGTATAACGACGTGATTGACGGCCAGGTGGAGATTACGCCTTCGGTAGATAGCTACTCGCTGGGAATCGCCTTGATGACCCTGTGGCTCGGAGAGAGTCCGTTCAGCCAAAATGAGCGCGTGATGATGCGCAAGAAAAACGAAGGACGTCTGCCAAGAATCAACGAACTGCCAGAACGCGTCAAGATGATCGTACTGGGTCTGACGGCTGTCAACCCAAAGAGCAGATGGGACTACAATCATGTGGAGCGCTGGTTCCTGGGAGAGAATGTCCCCGTGGATATTTCATCGCCACTTCTGAAATATCGCAGTTTCGTGGTAGATCCAGAGCGCAACCTTGTGGCGGATAATGTGCATGAACTCATCCCCTTGTTGGTAGATAACGAGAAACTTGCCATCAACTATCTCTATAACGGTCACATTACCAGTTGGTTGGAACAATGTGGTAATGTAAAACTTAGCGCTACGTTGAAGGATATCGTCAGCAATCGCTATCCTGTCGATCAGACAGCAGGTCTGATGTCGGCCATCTACGCCATGGAGCCTACCTATCCGTATCGGGACCTCCGAGGCAAGCTATGTGACAACCTTCACAGTGTGGTCATCTCTGTACTTGCAGCCTCCGATGAATATGCGCTGGCCCTGAAGAACGAAAATGACAGCCTGTTCCTGTATCTTGAAAGCCATTCAACAGCTAATATTGAACGCCTCAGAAGTTATTTCCGCGAAGACAGCCACTTAGACTCGCGTAAGGCGATACTCCAGTTGGCCTATGAGGTAGATAGCGAAATACCGTTTCTTCCGAAATATCCATCATCCAACATCTCGGAAATCGTCAGAGCCTACGGGTATGAAGACTGTACAGACGACGAATGGATGGCGCTGAGCGACGGACGCCTGCTGTCGTGGATGTATGCACACGAAGATCGCATGGCCTGTGAGTCGTTGCGCATCATGACAGAAGGACAGCAGCCTTCAAAGGCGCTGGGGTATAAGGTGTTGTATAATATCGACCGCAACGCGGCATTCGACCTGCGCGAAGCACAAACTCCAGGTGCCGTTGGCGCCTGTCTTCTCGCTTTGCTTCACGATACCCAGCATAGTAATGATGAGGATTTTGCGGCAGCCATAGCCGATTACTCAGACCCCGACGGCCGATTCCATTATTTCGCACAGTTGCACGGATGGATGGAACAAATCAATATGGCACGTTCATGTTTCGACATGTCGAGCGATGAGAATACCGAACGCCTGGGAGTTTACGACCTCCGTACGGCAGCCTATCGCTTCTGCATGATGCTCGGCGTCTGTCCAACCTATATGTTGGAGGACGGTATCGAACTGCATGATGTCAAGGCGATGCAGCAGTATGGGAAACGTACAGTACTCATTGGCGAACTCCAACGGGGTGCGTTGAAACAATGGATGTCGATCTTCTACCACGAGAATCCGAAAAAAGACTTCCGCGAGTCATACAGTTACGAACGGAGTCTGGAACAATGGATACTGGCATTAGGAGAGATAGACCAGACGCAGACCTATTATAAAAGGTATTGTGAGGCGAAAACACAAACCGCGCAGAAATTTGAACGCGTGCATGGCGATTATATCCGCGCCAATATGAAGGAACGCATGTTGCGCATGGTCTTTTATGCGCTATGCGTACTGTGGATTCTGATGCTGGCGGTCTGCGGCATCAGCGGACGCGAGTATTTGCTGGAACATGCCGGACTCACCATCGTACTGCCTGTGGGAGGAATCATGGCACTTATCATAGCCATGAGAGCCTATTTCCACGGTTTCGGATTCGTGCTCTCGGCATTATGGGGAAGTCTGGGACTCTTCTCTACCTATATTCCTGTGGCCATTCTGCGGCATACGCAGAAAACGGCCCCCGCTATGTTTGTCCCGGTAGTAATCGTCATTACAGCCGTATATATGGCCATCTGCTATTTTACCGACTACCGGAAGGAAAGACGTAATGACGGAAACCTGATAGACGAGGTGATGGACGACGACATCAAGACCTCCCTGCTGGAACCCTTGTACTTCACCTTCAGACAGAAGAGTTATCGGTTTAAGGGTTCTAAGTTCGGACTGTTGGACGATGTCTCCAATCAGATACGTTCCATCAGCGGAGAGTCGGTAGCCCACTACCTGCTGTGGTCTGTCATGGTGCTCATCATGGTCATGGAACTGCTGGTCTATAGTCCGAAGCTATTGAATGTGAAGAATCCTGATTTGGACAACTGGCGGCTCAATCCTACCAAAGTTGTCAATCAGTTGCAAAGAGATGTAGAATAATTATGGTCTGTGAGAAATGTCATAAAGAAAATCGCTCGGTAGCGAAATTCTGCAAGTGGTGCGGCCAACCTCTTGCCACAAAACACGTGCTTGACCGCATGGTCGGTCTTGACGAGGTGAAGCGTCAGTTGAAGACCGTAGTAGATACCTATACCTATTTACAATCGCGCAAGGATATTGTCAATATCCGGTTGAGCATCAATACCATTATTATTGGTGAGACAGGTACGGGAAAGACCGCCTTGGCCGAGGTCATTCGCGACTATTTCTATCAACATAAGATTATCGAGAAACCCAAGTTGACCATGGTTGACGCCGTGGATTACCAGCGTTTCGTGGATAAATGGGACGATAATGTGAAAAAGGCGCGCAACGGTATTCTCTTCTTTGACAACGTACAGAAACTGTTGCCAGACCGTTATTCCAATCAGGTCAACCCGCTCGACAAGTTGTTTGTGGAAATGGACAAATGGAACGAGAATCCTATCGTGATCATTTCGGGACTTCCCAAGGGACTTGACGATTTCCTGAGCAATAATCCTGCGGCGCAGAACCGCTTCAAATATACTTTCCGGTTGCCTGCACCAGGCTATGCAGAACTCTGTGAGATCTGTAAACTGGAGTTACGGAAGAAATACGCCATAACCTCCTTTACCCAGGCAGCAGAACATAAGTTGCAACGGTTCTTCCAGTATCAACTGAAGATCAAGGACGATACCTTCGGATACGGACATCTTGCCGTGAAGACCGCAGAAGATATCTTCACCTCTTTCATCAGCAGGGGAGCCCTAGCCGATACCGTTGAGGAGTGTGACATCAGAGGATATGTTCCTGCAGAACGTTCTGTGGATGACATTCTCAAAGACCTTGACTGCTTCATCGGAATGGATGAAGTCAAGAAGACCGTGCGCGAGATTGCCTATAGCGTGAAGAATAGTGTGGAACGTGCACAACGGGGACTCGGCGATCAAGAGAAAGCCGGCATACATATCGTGCTGACGGGTAATCCCGGAACCGGTAAGACGACCATCGCCCGGAAACTGGGCGAGATACTGGAGTCGATAGGTTATCTCGACAGCGGTCATGTGGTAGAAGCCGACCGGTCGAAGATGGTGAGTCCATACCAGGGCGAGACTCCGAAGATCGTAGATCGCCTGTGTGATAAGGCTATGGGCGGCATCCTTTTCGTGGACGAAGCCTATACGCTGGCGCCACTCAGTCAGACGGGCGAGCGCGACACGCAAGGAGCGCAGGCCCTTGAACAGCTGATGAAACGAATGGAGGACGACCGCGGCAAATTTGTTGTTATTGCTGCAGGTTATCGGTCGGAGATGGAAAATCTGTTCCGTATCAACGTGGGTTTCAGAAGTCGATTCAGCTATTTCCTGAATATAGAAGACTACTCTCCAGAGCAACTTTTCGACATCATGAACATGTTTGCCAAGGAGAAGAAATACGAATTTAGCGAGGCGGCAGAAGGATTGGCGCGCAAGATGATCAAGGAGATGTATCAGTCGCGCGACAAGGATTTTGCCAACGGCCGCACGATGCGTCAGTTGTTTGACAAAATCTGTACCCGTCAGGCAGAACGTCTGCAACGCCTTGACATCAACAGTCTCGACAATCAGCAGTTGATGACGATAGAGCAGGTGGATATTCCCTATCAGGCTCCCAAGAGTGTCAACTACGACGAGTGTCTCGAGAAGCTCCATGGCATGGTGGGTCTTGCTGCGGTAAAACAGGAGATTTCCAATCTTGTCTCGTTTCTCAATCTGCAGATTCGCCGTGGAGAGACGGATACATTCCAGGGAAAACACTATGTGTTTACAGGAAATCCGGGAACCGGTAAGACTACCGTTGCCCGCATCATGGCAGAAGTGTTTCGTACACTCGGAATCCTGTCGAAAGGTCAGCTTGTAGAAGCCGACCGCAGCAAACTCGTAGCGGGCTATTCCGGACAGACAGCTATTAAGACCAACCAGGTGATCGATTCAGCCTTGGGAGGCGTATTGTTTATCGACGAGGCCTATACGCTCAAGACCAGTGATGCCGACACATTCGGTAGTGAAGCCATAGACACCCTGTTGAAGCGTTTGGAGGATGACCGTGGAAAGTTCATCTGTATTGTTGCCGGATATACGGACCAGATGCATGATTTCATCAGTTCTAACCCCGGACTGAAGAGTCGTTTTACCCAGACCATCCATTTCGACGATTATACGCCTGATGAGTTGACGCAGATATTCATCAATATGGCGACGGCAAAGAAATTCACCATCGATGCATCAACCACCAACGCCATTCACCGGCAGTTTGAGCAGATGTATCTGCGACGGGATAAGAATTTCGGTAATGCGCGAGAGGCACGCCGCCTTTTCGACTCGGCAGTAGAGAAACAAAGCCAGCGCCTGATGAAACAGATGAGCGATCCGAATTTCAATCAGGAAGATATGTTCAAAATCGTGGAAGACGATTTGGCAGACGGACGTAACGAGCAAGCACGCCCATTGGACGAAGTATTGTCAGAACTGGACGAGTTTGTGGGCATGCGTTCGGTCAAGAACATGATCCGTCGTCTGGCAGTACAGAGCATGTTCATGAAGCAACGTGCCGCCATGGGCGCAGGAAAAGTGCAGCAGATGTCTATGAACTTCATCCTGATGGGTAATCCCGGAACGGGAAAGACCACTATCGCCCGTAAGATGGGAGAAGTGTTGCAAAGCATGGAGATTCTCCCGACAAGTCACGTGGTGGAAGTGAGTCGTGCCACGTTGGTAGGAAAATACATGGGCGAGACTCCCAAGATCGTCAATAATATGTGTGACAAAGCCATGGGCGGCATCCTGTTTATCGACGAAGCCTATACGCTATCGGCAGAAAACGACCAGTATGGTAAGGAAGCCATCGATACGTTGATGAAGCGGATGGAAGACGACCGTGGCAAGTTTGTGGTTATTGCTGCAGGCTATAAGGATCAGATGGAAAATTTCCTGATGACCAATCCAGGTCTTGCCAGCCGTTTCACACATAAGATGCAGATAGACGACTATAATGAAGACGAGTTGCAGGCCATTTTCAAGAAGATGGCACAGAAAGACAATTACACCTTGTCGCCAGCAGCTGAATTTAAGTTGATGGACCTGATCTGCAGAAAAGTGGTATCGAAGGATCAGAATTTCGGTAATGCACGAGAAATGCGCAACCTGCTCGATGCAACCATCCAGCAACTCTCCGTCAGAGTCAGCGGTATGCAGGAGGTGACCAAAGAAACCTATCAGACCATTATGCCAGAAGACATCTGTGACGTGTAGGTCGTGAGGGGAATTGCAAATAAAATAAGAATCTACGTAGAAAAGAAATTATGATAATATGTCCTAATTGTAAAGAAGAGATCGACGACGATTCGCGCTTCTGCGATCAATGTGGTCAGGCATTACTCTATTGCAGCAGTTGTGGTAGGGTAGGACTGGGTCATCGCTGTACCCATTGTGGCGGTCTGATGATCAGTTACGATGAATTACAGAAGAAGCGGGAAGAGCGCAATAATATGACCTCCTTGTCAACGTCGTTTGTCAGCCAGTCGGTAAGCATCGGTCAGGCAACGAAGGGCAATATGGAAACAATTCCCAACGATGTCCCGCAAATCAAGGGAATGCCCATGCTGTTGTTATACAACTCTTCTTTGGCCATCCGTATCGTAGGAGTGAACGGGGCTGTCATAGGACGCCGCCAAGGTCCATACGCAAAATTCTTCAGCAACAACATGTATGTATCGGGTGTTCATGCCCAACTGCTCTTCAAACAAGATTCTGGATGGTGTGTCATAGACAAGCATTCTTCAAACGGAACGAAGCTGAACCAACGGGATCTGTTGCCCGATGTGCCGATGTCTGTTAAGAATGGAGATATTCTGACCATAGCAAATGTCAGTTTACAAGTAAGTATAAAATAATGATAAGATAAGATATGAGTAAGATAACGATAACTGCATCGAGTCGTGTCGGATGTATTCGAAGCAATAATGAGGATATGATTCTGGTGGAAAACAAGTATGTAAGGAGTGAGGCCTGTGACTTGCAGTTCTTTACAGAAAACAAGGATCGTTTTATTGTGGCTTTGGCAGACGGAATGGGCGGACATAATGCCGGAGAAGTTGCCAGCGAGGAGACGCTAAGAAATCTACATTTCTTCATCCACGACCTACCTGCACATCTGAGCGAAGGTGCCTTGTGTGAAGCTATGGTGGAGTGGCTCGTTTCCATCAATAAGATGATCTCTTCGCGTGGTGTTGAAGACCGCACGCTTCAGGAAATGGGTACCACACTCGTTGGAATACTATATTACGAAGGAAACTATTTCTGGATGAACTGCGGAGACAGTCGTCTGTATATGCTGTCAGATGGTAAACTGAAGCAAATCACGACAGACCACAGTCTGAACGAAATGACTGGTGTAAAACGCCATTCCAACGTCATCACCAACTGTATCGGAGCAGGATGTACCACCTCGTTTCTCGACTTTACCGAGTTTACCAATGATGTAAAAGCTGGTTGTACCTTCCTGTTGTGTTCTGACGGACTCAGCGATATGGTAGATGATGAAAATATAGAAAAATTACTCAATGAAGGGAAGGATGCCAACGCTTTGTGTGAGGCAGCTATCACAGCCGGAGGTTTCGACAACGTGTCGGCTTGTGTTGTTGCTGTTGCTGAGAGCCATTGAGGATATATAAAAAAGATTGTATTGAAAAAGATTGTGTTGAAAAAGTAAACTGAAAGAAACATGCCTTTAAAATTACCAGATCAATTACCGGCAATAGAGTTGCTGAAAAAGGAAAACATTTTTGTGATGGACGATTCACGCGCCCACATGCAGGATATCCGCCCGTTGAAGATTGTGATTCTCAATCTGATGCCATTGAAGATAACTACTGAGACAGACTTGATCCGTCTGCTTTCAAATACACCTTTGCAGTTGGAAGTGAGCTTCATGAAACTCAGAAGCCACACGCCAAAGAACACCCCAATCGAACACATGATGATGTTCTACAGAGATTTCCAGCAGATGCGCAAGGAGCGTTATGATGGCATGATTATTACCGGTGCACCCGTCGAGACTCTTGATTTTGAAGATGTCACCTATTGGGATGAAATGACAGAAATATTCTCATGGGCACGTACGCACGTGACTAGTACATTATATATCTGCTGGGCTGCGCAGGCGGGATTGTACTACCATTACGGAGTGCCGAAATACCAGTTGCCCAAGAAAATGTTTGGCGTATTCCCCCAACATACATTACAGTCCAAGCTCCCTATCTTCCGAGGCTTTGACGATGTGTTTCAGATGCCGCATAGCCGACATACCGAGATTCATCGCGAAGACATAGAAAAGCAGCATGAGCTGAGTCTGATTGCCGAATCACCGGAAAGCGGAGTGAGTATTGTGATGGCGCGAGAGGGTAGAGAATTCTTTATTACCGGCCATCTGGAATATGCTCCCAATACTCTTGACAAGGAGTATCGACGAGACTGTGGCATACGTGACGATGTGGATTTGCCCAAGAACTATTATAAAGACAATAATCCATCCAACGAGCCCCTTGTCACATGGAGGGCCCACGCCAATCTGTTTTATAACAATTGGATCAACTATTACGTATATCAAGCAACACCGTTCGATATCAATACTATACGATGAGAAAACTGGAACTGCTGGCACCTGCCAAGAACCTTGCCTGCGGTATTGCAGCTATTGACCATGGGGCCGATGCCGTATATATCGGAGCATCACGTTTCGGAGCAAGGGCTGCTGTGGGAAATAGTGTGGACGACATCAGACAGTTGTGCGACTATGCCCATCTGTTTGGTTCAAAAGTCTATGTGACGGTCAATACCATTATTTATGATGGTGAACTCGACGACACGCTGTCACTTATCCGCGAACTCCATGGGGTGGGGGTTGATGCCATTCTCGTACAAGATATGGGACTGCTCAAACTCCAGTTGCCTCCTATAGCGCTTCATGCCTCAACACAGACCGACAATCGTACGGCAGATAAGGTGAAATGGCTGGCAGAATTGGGATTTCAACGGGTGGTCTTGGCACGCGAACTATCGGTAGAGGAAATCAGAAGCATCCATGAGGCTGTGCCAGATGTCGAACTCGAAGTGTTTGTTCATGGAGCCTTGTGTGTCAGCTATAGCGGTATCTGCTATGCGTCGCAATACTGTTTCGGACGTTCTGCCAACCGTGGAGCGTGTGCGCAGTTCTGTCGTATGAAATTCGACCTTGTCGATGCAGAAGGACGCGAAATCGAACACCAGCGCCACCTCTTGTCGTTGAAAGACCTCAATCAGGCGGATGTGTTCGATCAACTCGTCGAAGCAGGAGCCACCTCATTCAAGATAGAAGGAAGGTTGAAGGATGTCACCTATGTAAAAAATGTCGTGGCTGCCTATAACCTTCGCCTCAATAAGATTGTTGCCAATCAGCCTGATCGCTATTGCCGCGCTTCGAAGGGAACGTGCAGCTATACCTTCACACCCAATCTGAAAAAGACCTTTAACCGTGGTTTTACACATTATTTCCTGAATGGACGCCAACCAGACATCTTCTCTCCCGATACACCAAAGGCCATGGGCGAGTATGTGGGATATGTGAAAGAGATACGCAACAACTCCTTTAATGTTGCAGGAACAGCTGCATTTGCCAATGGTGACGGATTGTGTTTCATTACGGGAGACCGCGAACTGGAAGGATTCCGTGTCAACCGAGCGGAAGGCAACAGACTCTATCCTCAAAAGATGCCTCGGAATCTTCGTCCAGGAATGGCACTCTATCGTAATAACGACCAGGAATTTGAAAAACTACTCTCTCGTCCGAGTGCAGAACGCAAGATTCCCATCATCATGCGGTTGGCAGCCGACGAACAGGGCTTTAATCTCTCGGTTGGCGAGGTTTCGGTAGGTATTGCCTGTGAGCATCAGGCTTCAGAGAAACCACAACGCGACAATATCGTCAGGCAACTCTCGAAACTCGGAGGAACGCCTTATCTTTGCGAGCAAGTGGAGATGGGCGATGATTTCAATTATTTCATCCCCAGCAGTTTCCTCGCAGATCTGCGCAGGCGTCTTGTCGAAAAACTCATGTTGTCCACTCCTCAAGCGGATGGTCAGTCTAAAGTTTTACCGGCCCACATTCCCGCGTCTGTGTCGGCCCTTTATCCGTATGACTATCTGTATAATATCTCCAACGCAAAGGCACGCGACTTTTATATCTCACAAGGGCTTCATCCTTCCGAACAAGCATTCGAACTCCAGTCATCACGACAGAAGGCTTCCTTGTTGATGCAATGTCGCCATTGTCTGCGCTATGCGCTTGGCGGTTGTGTGAAACATGGCGGGACAAAGGCCCATTGGAGGGAACCCTTGTTTCTGCGATTGTCTGATGGTCGTAGGTTTCGTTTAGAGTTTGATTGTCGTCATTGTCAGATGAATGTCTATGGAGAAAGTGAAAAATAGCCTGTTGTGTGTGATCGTCCTGTTGTTGTCTGCCTGTTACAACCATGGACCTGTTTCGCCTGACGCATGGGACCTTACCGAGCGTCAGATAGACTCCTTGTCGTTCTTTACTACCCATCATTATTCTCAGAACTATAACTTCGTGGTTAAGGCCAGCCAGATGCCCATTTCCGATGAGGCAGGATCTCAGGCTTTCGATACGCTATATGTGTCGAAAGGCGATCCCCTTGTTGTGGCCGACATCAAGACCATCTCGTCAGATACGATAGATTCCGTTTGGGTGAAGGTGGCGCGCGACCAGATGACACAGGGATGGATTCGTGAGAGCGAGATGTTGCCTTGCGTATCGCCCAACGACCCCATTTCCCAGTTTATAGATTTCTTTTCAGATACCCATCTGTTGCTATTCCTGGCATTATTGGTTGTTGTCGTAGTGGCATACGGTCTTCGTCGTTTGATGCGCCATAATGCGCGTATAGTTCATTTCAACGATATTGATTCGTTCTATCCTACATTGTTGTGCATACTCATCGCCTCTTCTGCAACGCTCTATGCATCCATACAGATGTTCAGTCCCGAATCGTGGCGACATTTCTATTATCACCCTTCGCTCAACCCGTTTTCGCTACCGTGGTTCCTTGCACTCTTTATTGCCTCCGTATGGGCCATCCTTATCGTAGGTGTGGCGACGATAGATGATGTAGTGCATCGTTTGGAGCCTTCTGAAGGGTTGCTTTACTTATGCGGACTTGCTGGAGTATGTGCAGTCGATTATGTTCTTTTCAGCATCACTACCTTATATTATATAGGTTTCTTATTCCTTGTTGTCTATATCATCTTTGCCCTGTGGCGCTATTTCCGGTATTCGCATTATCGGTATGTTTGTGGCAATTGTGGCGCAAGGATGCATCGCAAAGGTATCTGTCCGAAGTGTGGGGTGGAGAATGTCTAAGGGATGTGCGGAAAACTCAAGAATCGTCAATATATGGCTCAAGAGGGTAGGGCTTGCGGTGGAAAAGCAGAAAAAATGGGCATAATACAGAAAAAAATCAGAAAAATTTTTCAAAATATTTGGTGTTCTCAAAAATATGTAGTACCTTTGCACCGCGTTTGAGAGAAAACGCCTAAGGTTAAGAAAGAACAACCGGTTAGGAAGTTTGGGTGAGTGGCTGAAACCAGCAGTTTGCTAAACTGCCGTGCGGGTTACCGTACCGGGGGTTCGAATCCCCCAGCTTCCGCTGGGCTTTCCTAAAAAGACAAAAGAATGATGGTCGATTCATCTAATGGTTAGGATACAAGATTCTCAATCTTGGCATAGGGGTTCGATTCCCCTATCGACTACCAACAAGCAGCGTAAATGATGTATTTACGCTGTTTTTTTTTGTTCAAAAGTAGTATGTGTGACACCTTTTGCAGATTAGTCTCTTATGGTGATGCCGTGTAAAAAAAGTAAATCTAGAACTCGCAATTTTTCGGAAAGTTCCCTAACAGATTATTTCTTATCGAATATGGTCTTTCTTTTCTACATTCTATAGCTGTTCAACCTTTCTGTTGATTATGGTTTGAGAAGCGTAAGACTACTACCTCTATCCGTATTATTCCTATAAGGAGAGGATGATACTTTTGTTTGAATGATTGGAATGATTATTCTTGTGGCGCAAAAGTAATTTTCATGGAGCCTTGAAACGGTTAGAACTTTGCCGTACAGACGAAAGACTATGGTTGAGTATAGCAACAAAAAAAGAAGGCTCGCTGATGACAGGAGCCTTCTTGAATATGTTGGTGTGATGAAATTAGTCGGCTGACTCGAATTCGTGGAGGAAGCGGACGTCGTTCTCAGAGAACATGCGGAGGTCGCTTACCTGGTATTTTAAGTTGGTAATGCGTTCAACACCCATACCAAAGGCATAGCCGCTATAAACGCTTGAATCAATACCGCATTGTTCGAGAACATTGGGATCGACCATACCACAACCGAGAATCTCTACCCATCCTGTGTGCTTGCAGAATCCGCAGCCTTCTCCGCCACAGATGAAGCAAGAGATGTCCATCTCAGCGCTGGGCTCGGTAAATGGGAAATAGCTTGGACGAAGACGTATCTTGGTATCTGCACCAAACATTTCACGTGCAAAGGACAACAATACCTGCTTGAGGTCGGTAAACGATACGTTCTTGTCGATATACAATCCTTCTACCTGATGGAAGAAACAATGAGCACGGGCGGTAATGGCCTCGTTACGATATACGCGTCCGGGGCAGATGATGCGGATAGGAGGCTGGGTAGTCTCCATCACGCGAGCCTGTACACTTGAGGTATGGGAACGGAGCAGGATATTTTTGGTGACATCGTTAGGATGTTGTGACACAAAGAAAGTATCTTGCATGTCACGTGCAGGATGGTCTGCAGCAAAGTTCATACGGGTGAACACGTGGAGGTCGTCCTCTACTTCAGGTCCATCGGCTAATACAAATCCCATACGCGAGAAGATGTCGATAATCTCGTTGGTAACAATAGTGAGCGGATGACGTGTACCCAATCCGATGGGGTAGGGTGTGCGTGTGAGGTCGATATGTTGCGCATCGCATTCTACTGTTTCGGTATCAGTCTTGAGTTGGTTGATGCGCTCCTGTGCTATTTGCTTGAGTTCGTTGATTTTCATGCCCACAGTCTTTTTCTGGTCGGCTGGAACATTGCGGAAATCGTTCATCAAAGCTGTAATGGCACCTTTCTTGCTGAGGTATTTCAGTCGTAACTGCTCTACCTCTTCTGCGTTGGCGGCCGTCATTTGCCGCACTTCGTCTAAGAGTTGGTTTATCTTGTCGAGTATCATAATCATTGATATAAAACTAAATTTTCTGCAAAGGTATAAAAAAAATAAGAATTATGGATTAGGAGTTGGGAGTTTTTTGTACCTTTGCCGAAAAATTGAGAGAAGTTTATAAAATAGATGGAGGTCAATGATGAAACGATATTGGATTGCGTTTTATGTTATGGTCTGTTTGCTGGCTGGTTGCCAGGGTAACAAAACGGTAGAATCTACCGAAGAAACGGTTGCTGACACTACTGCGACTGTTGACTCTACAGTTGCTGACAACGAGATGAAGGCAATCGAAGAGGAGCCGATGCCAAAAGCGGCTGATGAGTTGTTTGATGATTTTGTATTCAATTTCGCCGCCAATAGGAAATTACAATACAGCCGTATTAAGTTTCCACTACCTGTCGTACGTGGAGACGATATTGAATTGTTGCCTAAAAGCAAATGGCATATGGAGAATTTCTTCATGCGACAAGATTTCTATACGCTGATTTTCGACAGCGAGAAACAATTGGAAGAAACCAAGCAGATTTCTGTCTCACATGCTGTGGTGGAGAAAATATATTTTCACTCGAAATCCATCAAACAGTATGTCTTCGACCGTATTAACGGAAGATGGATGATGCAGAAGATCATACACATTCCTTTGCATGAATCACATAATGCATCGTTTCTTGACTTTTACGAGCATTTTGCTTCTAATGCCGACTATCAGATGCACCATCTCCGAGAGACGGTAGATTTTGTGGGACCGGATCCTGACGATGACTTCAATGAGATGGAAGGAGTGATAACACCAGATACGTGGCCAGCTTTTGCACCTGAATTACCTACGGATATGATTTATAACATTATCTATGGTACCAATCATAAAGCAGGAAAATGTAAGGTGTTCGTGCTGAGAGGTATCGCTAATGGTTTGGAGACAGAACTGACCTTCCGACACGAAGGAGGAAAATGGATGCTGTCTAAACTCTCAACCTAATATAAATAGGAACAACGCTATGAAAGATATTCATGACTATAGTTTGAAGCAGCACAATACCTTTGGTATTGAAGCCCGTTGTGACCGCTTCTTGGAATATTCGACTGCCGATGAAGCAAAAGCTGTGGCCGACATTCTTCGTCAGTCAGCCCAACCTTTTCTGATTATTGGAGGTGGAAGTAATCTCCTGTTGACACAGGATTTCAAAGGCATTGTCGTGCGCTCAGCCATCAAAGGCATAACACCACAGAAGGACACCCTACGCTGTGGAAGCGGCGAGGTATGGGATGATGTAGTAGATTATAGTGTGAAGCATGGATATTACGGCATGGAGAATCTCTCGTGGATTCCGGGTGATGTGGGTGCCAGCGCGGTACAGAACATCGGTGCCTATGGTGTTGAGGTGAAAGACTTTATAGAGACCATTGAAGCCATCGAGATCGCTTCGGGAGCGTTACAGCTCATTGATGCCGCTGCTTGTCGGTACGCATATCGTCAGAGTCGGTTTAAAGGAGAATGGAAGAATCAATATCTGATCACCCATGTGACCTATCGTACCCAAAGAGATTTTCAACCTAAACTCGATTATGGTAACATTCGCAGCGAACTTGAAAGGCGAAACATGACTCATCCCACAGCAAGTCAATTGAGAGAGGTCATCATCGGCATACGACAAGAGAAACTGCCTGATCCTGCTGTTATGGGAAATGCAGGAAGTTTCTTCATGAATCCCATTGTGGAACGATCACAATATGAGGCTTTGGCATCACAATATGAGAATATGCCACACTATACCATCGATGCAAATCACGAGAAGATTCCTGCAGGATGGATGATAGACCAATGTGGATGGAAGGGACGTACCGTAGGACATGCAGGCGTTCACGATCGTCAGGCCTTGGTGTTGGTGAATCGTGGTAATGCTACCGGTCAGGAGATTGTTGATCTTTGCCGGATGATCCAGCGCGATGTGAAAGAAAAATTCGGAATAACCATCAAACCAGAAGTGAATATTATATGACAATAACCTTCCTCGGTACTGGAACATCGTGTGGCGTTCCTACCATTGGATGCCAATGTCCTACCTGTAGCAGTCAAGATCCACATGATAAAAGGTTGAGATGTTCGGCGCTGTTAGAGGAGGGAGACACACGCTTGCTTATCGACTGTGGGCCAGACTTCCGTCAACAGATTATGCCCTTGCCATTCAGTCGGATAGATGGAATCCTTATCACCCATGCCCACTATGACCATGTAGGAGGACTTGATGATGTCAGGCCTTTCTGTCAGTTTGGAGAGGTGAACGTCTATGCGGACCCTATTGCACGTCAATCGTTATTGAAGATGCTTCCATATTGTTTTGGAGAACATCGCTATCCCAATACTCCTGTCATCAGACTTCATGAGATTCATCCTCATGAGGTGTTTAACATCAACGGTATTGATATCATGCCGATACAGGTGATGCATCACGACTTGCCCATTTTAGGTTATCGGATTGGTGGATTGACATATATTACAGATATGAAAACCATTGCAGATAGTGAATTGGAATATCTGAAAGGAACAGAAGTGCTGGTGGTTAACGCGCTTCGCCGTACTCCGCATCATTCACACCAGACGCTTGATGAAGCGGTGGCATTTGCGAAAAAGATAGGAGCACGTCAAACATGGCTTACTCATGCGGCACATAGCATAGGTAAACATGATGAGGTCAATAATATCTTGCCTCCTCATATTCGCATGGCATACGATGGACTTGTGGTCAACATATAATGAGTCGCAGGAGGTTCTCTGCCTTGAGAATCTCTTTTTGTCTTATACCGTAATCATAACTCTCTTTTTATAATCATACACAGAAAATTTAAGAGGAATACTAAAACTTTCTGGAAAAAGAAAGTGAGTCACACGAGGTGTGGCTCTCCTTTGGAGTATGATGTATTGTTTGGAACTTACATGGCAAAAGCATTAAAACCTCCGTCAACAACAGCAACGGTACCGGTGACGAATTTTGCAGCTTCTGACATCAGATAGTGGATTGTGCCACAGAGTTCTTCAGGATCACCCATACGGCCGAAGGGAGTCTGACGAATCACATCCTGACCACGCTGTGTGAAGGTACCATCGGGATTGGTCAACAAAGCACGGTTCTGTTCGGTAATGAAGAAACCGGGAGCAATGGCGTTGACGCGAATTCCTTCGCCAAACTTCTTGGCACATTCTGTTGCCATATATGCTGTGAAATTGCTGATACCAGCCTTGGCAGCAGCATAACCACATACGCGAGTCATGGGACGGAAAGCAGCCATCGAAGAGAAGTTGATGATGCTACCTTTTCCCTGAGCTACCATGGGACGAAGAAATACTTGGGTGGGGATGACCGTTCCTGTGAGGTTCAGATTGAGAACAGTCTGGAACTGTGAGGCATCGAGGTCGAAGAAGGTTTTATCGGGAGCGATGGTAGCGCCCGGCATATTACCTCCCGCAGCATTGAGGAGAGTGTCGATACGTCCGTATTTACGCATGATGTCGTCGCAGTTTTGCTGAACGACCTCTTGGTTCATGACGTCAGTTTTCATAAACTCACAAACGCCACCTGCTTCGCAGATGTCAGAAGCAATTTTCTGTCCAACCTCTTCCTTACGGCCGAGGATGATGACTTTGGCTCCTTCAAGGGCCAGATACTTAGCGATTGCACGTCCAAGAACGCCTGTTCCACCTGTGATGACAACAACGTTGTCTTTAATGTTGAAAAGGTTGTTATTCATAAAATCCGGGTTGTTTGTATTCTATTCCTAATTCACGGTCAACGGTGGCGAGAATGCCTTGTACTTGTCCCATGGCAAACATACGTCCGAGGAACGAGTAGCCTGCATTATAACCTTTAGTCTCGTCGCCAAGCATTGTCATGCCGTGATCCACACGCATGGGCAACGCAGGATTCTCTTGTTCGAAAATACGTGCCAGTTCGATGATATCGGCACGTCCTCCAAGGTGTGAGGCTTCTGTAAAGTCGCCATTGGGGAAGATATGACAAGAGCGGAGGTGTACGAAATGGGTGCGTGGTGCAAATTTACGTGCCATCTCCACCACATTGTTATAAGCGCCAGCAGAGAGACTCCCAGCGCAGAAGGTCAGTCCGTTGTGCTTGTTAGGAACAGCATCAAGGAACCATTGGATATCTTCTTGGGTGCGTACGATGCGTGGGAGGCCGAGAATCTCGATGGGGGGATCGTCGGGATGCACACACATGTTCATATCACACTCTTCGCAGGTAGGCATGATAGCGTTGAGGAAGTATTTCATGTTTTCCCTCAGTTGATTCTTGTCAATACCATCATAGTTTGCGAGCAACTGGTGGAAGAGTTCGAGAGGGTGTTCGTCGCCCTCTTTGAAGTTGCCACTTACAAAACCTTGCGTTTTGATAACGATGTTTTCTACCAGTTGATGGTCTTTCTCTGGAGTCATGGTTTTGGCGAGTGCATCAGCCTCTTCCAGTACGTTACGTCCTTCACCTACGCCAGCTGGGAATTGGAAGCGTGCCCATTCTTCGCGTGCGCCTTGTCTTTTGAGTATATAAATATCGAAATAGGCAAATTCTGCATAAGAGAAGAATAGGTTTGACGAACCGTTAGGATTCGCGTGAAGCAAGTCTGTACGAGCCCAGTCGAGTACGGGCATGAAGTTGTAACAGATGGTATGGATGCCTTCAGCCGATAGGTTGCGGAGCGATTCCTTATAGATTTCTATCTGTTGGTCACGGTCAGGACCTCCGTATTTGATAGTCTCTACCACGGGTAATGATTCCACGACGCTCCATCGCATGCCGTAGCTTTCGATATATTCGCGGAGTTCTTTGATTTTTTCTCTGGTCCAAACTTCACCAAGAGGTACGTCGTGAAGAGCAGTTACGATGCCTTCCACACCGATTTGTTTTAGCATGGCAAGCGTTATCTTATCGTTTTTGCCAAACCATCTCCATGTTCTTTCCATAGTTGTTGATCTGTTTTTGTTATTGTTAGTTTTTGGGTAATGTTAGTCTTTCAGTTGTGCTTGAACAGCAGCCAAAGCCCGAGGCCAGTCGGTATCGAGTGAGAATCGTGTGATGCTGCTGGCATTGTTTAGATAGCTGTGTGCAGGTTCTTCTTCCTTGTCGTTGAAGAGCGGGTTTGACACGGAGGCATCGATAAAAATCTTGGTGATCTTCACTTGTGCAGCATCGGGCATATTATTCATTTTTACCAGTTGCATGATATATGCTGTAATGAAATTGTTCAGTCCTAATGCCTGTTCGTCAAGATAGAGTACTGGTGCGTCTGGCATCTGTTCCTGCATGCTTATTGCAAGATAATTGAGCGCATCGAGTTTAAACTGATTGATCTGTTTCATGATTGGCAAAGTCTGTTCGTTGCTCACAGCATCGAAGGCTTTGTGTTTAATCTCGTTGAAGATCTCCTGTGCTTGCGCATTAGCACAGAACGCCATCATTAGTACAATAAATAACTTCTTCATATATAATATGTTATTGTTGTTTGATTAAGTAAATCTTGTTAGTGATATTATTGGGTAGTTCCTCTTCGTAGTGGGTCACCATGACCATTGTTTTGTGTGGACGTTGGCAGAAGGTTTCTATCACATCTTTCACCAAACGGCGATTGTAGAGGTCGAGCCCGTGGAGTGGTTCATCAAGGATAATGAGTTGTGGGTCTTTAACGAAGGCACGAGCCAAGAGTACGAGTCGTTGTTCACCACTTGACAGTTTGAGAAAGGGTCTGTCGTAGAGTCCTTCGAGTCCGAAGATATCCATCCACCATCTGCATATTTCGTATTCTTCGGGATTGGGTTTGACGTAGAGTCCTACAGAATCTTTCAGTCCGCTTGCTACGATGCGAACGGCAGGAAGGTCTTTTTGATAAGCTCTATGCATTTCAGGAGATACATATCCAATATGTCGTTTGATGTCCCAGATGCTCTCTCCCGATCCGCGTTGTCTGTCGAAAAGTTTTATGTTGCAAGCATAGCTTTGAGGGTTGTCGGCGCATACCAGAGAGAGAAGAGTGGATTTTCCGCTTCCGTTCTGTCCGCTGAGCGCCCAACGCTCTCCATCGCATACCGTCCAATCGAGTTCTTTCAAGATGGTTCGTTCTTCATAGCGTATGCCCACCTGATGCATGGCAATAACCTGATGTGCTGTATAGTCATTGGCTTTGTTGGGCAATTGGATGATAGCTTCGCGTTTCTCTTCGGAGAGGACGTGTGAAGGTATAGTTGGTTGTCTGTTGTTGTATTCTTCTAATGTGCATTTGGGTTGTACCACTCCTTGTTTGACCTCCACGACATGCGTGATGAAGTCTGGAATGTCATCAGTTTTGGAGAGCACAAGGATGATCTGTAGCGCGCGCTCATGAGCCAGGGTGCTCAGCAATACTTTGAGTTGATCGCGTGTTGTGGCATCTAGTCCAATAAACGGATTATCCATGATTAGTACGCGAGGATCTGCAAGGAGCGTCTTAGTGAGCTGGAATTTGCGCAGTTCACCACTCGACAGACTGATGATATATTTATCAGTTAGCTGTTGGATATGGAAGAGTTCGTATAGATGTTGTTGTAAACCTCGATGTTCTGGTGTATCTTCGCCTGCCATTTGGTATGCCTCTTCCAAGAGGTCACCCACACGTGGAGTCTCAGGGTCTATATCGTGTTGATTCCATCGTTGTTGGAGATAATATGCTCCGTCAGACGTACCGTATGAATCGCGAAATGTGATGTATCGTATGTTGTCTGAAACCAACGGTTTTGTACTTGGTGAGAAATCGTATTTAGGAGGCTGCAACCGTAAAGGATGTCTGCCGGTAATGATATCTACGAGCATGGATTTTCCACTGCCGTTGCGTCCTACAATGGCGATATGTTCGCCGTCGAGAGATTGGAAATCGACGGGTTGAGCCATTCGCCATTCTTCCATACGGGTGACACCCTGTTGTATATCAATTATTTTTTGCATATTCTATTCTGATTTTTATTGGCGAAGTCTTTCCAGCTACGATAGTTGGCCTGTGATTCTGGTCTTCCCATTTGCAGAAAATGGCAATAGGCTGCGGCCAGCGCATCTGTTGCATCCCGGAATTTTGTTAAAGCGTCTGCATCAAATTTCAACATTCGTTGTAGCATTCCTGCTACCTGTTCTTTGGATGCCGAACCGATACCTGTTATTGCCATTTTGATTTTCATCGGAGCATATTCATGAATAGGAACTCCATGATGGATGGCTGCAGCGATGGCTGTACCTTGTGCACGTCCGAGCTTCAGCATGGTCTGTGCGTTCTTTCCGAAGAAAGGTGCTTCAATAGCCAATTCGTCGGGCAGATAGGCATCGATGATTCCCGTGACTCGCTCGAAGATGTGTCCGAGTTTAAGGTAGCCATCTGGAAATTTTCGCATATCGATAACTCCCATCGTCACCATTTCGGCGTGATGGTCCACCACTTTCAGCACACCATATCCCATGATATTCGTGCCAGGGTCGATACCTAATATGATTTTTTCCATTTATTTTGTTTTGCAAAGTTAGTCAATTCGTTTGAATTATTTCCCTTTTCTGATGACAAAATATCCAATATGTTGTTGGTTGTCGTGTTGTCGTGGCGAAACAACCTCATATACGCCATCTGGCAGAAACCCTACGGGGATTGCTGTGTCAGCGGGATGGGTGGCAAGTGTTTGTCCTTGCATAGAACAAATGGCAATTGTGGTAATCTCCCCAGTCAGCAGTTCGGTAGGAACGTGAAGAGTTGTACCATCGCAGTCGAGTAGGGAAGTCTTAGCCTCTTGTTGAGCAGTCGTTCGGTTAGGTTGAGCAGGCTGGCTCTCCTGTCCGTAGCGATCTACTGCTGATACTGCGAAGTGAAGTGGTGCTTCTGTTTTCTGTCGTTTGATTTCTATTGTCGTATCTTGCCAACGGATGGCGACTATGTTGTTGGCATCATTTGTGTTGACAGGATAGTGAGTAGAAGCATAGACGGTATAGACGATGTATTCGTTGGGATGCTGTGAGGTAACAGGAGCCCAAGACAACCGGTAGCCCGATGGAGACGGAGTTGCCGAGAAGTGCTGTGGAGCCGCAGGCGCAGGTGTTGATGTCTTGAGGGCAGGGGTGAGCGCCAATGTGGCATCGAAACGACAAACGAAGTCGTATATGCCCTTCACATTGTCTGTGAGGAATTCTGTACGGAAGTAAGCATGTCCCAATCCCATTTGTCGTGCCACATTCATTTGTCTTTCAACAGCCGACAGCGACCAGTTGCGCTCTTTGGGTGAGAGCATATAAATGCCCAGTCCTGCTGCTGTTTGTCCATCATAACGGTTGTCGCTCCAATCGCTGGCAAAAGGATAAAAGTGTTTGCCGTCGAAATACATCATCGGATAGAGTTGATCCATTATTCCGTCACGTAACCATTGCTGTGCATCTTGACAAACGCGTGTGTATGCATTCCACCCATAGCTTTCTTGTCGGTCGAGGTCTTTGTATTTTCCGATAGGAGAACAGCTCATTTTTACCCAAGGTTTGATGGATTTCACCCTTTGGCTAATTGCCTGTGCGATGCGAGTAATATACGTACGTCCCGTCTGCCTGTTGATATTAATTTTCCATGTTTCTGGGTAGCGGATGTAGTCGAGATGGATTCCGTCCACATCGTAACGCTTAGTAATGTCGCCACAAAGGTCTGCCAGATAGTCTGCAGTACCAGCCGCTTCAGGATTCATATATGCCTCGTCTCCTATACGTTTGACGAGGCGTGGGTTGCGTCGCATTAGGTTGCGAGCTCCAGCTCCATTCCATTTACCTATCGGAATGGTGACCACCCAAGCGTGCAGTTCCATACCTCTGCGATGACATTCATCGATGGCAAACTGCAAGGGATCATAGCCGGGATTTTGACCGGGATTGCCCGATGTGCATCCGTCCCATGGCTCTTGTGTAGAGGGGTAAATGACAGTGCCGCGGATACGCGTCTGAAAGAGCACGGTATTGACGTGAGCCTCTTTCAGAAGGTCGAGGGTGCGACATAGTTCTTCTTGTTGCCGACGTATAGATTTAGGAGACTGCGCATAGTTATGCGGCCAGTCTAATCCACCTACTGTGGTGAGCCATGCTGCCCTTAATTCATGCTTCGGCTGTGCTTTACAGGAGAGCGCAAAGAGTGCGATGAGGATATATAAAAAGGTTGTCCGTTTCAATTTATTAGAGTTTTTGTGCACAAAGGTACAAAAAAGTTGGTAGAACGGCGTTCAAACTATAAAGTTTTTATTATCTTTGCACGAAGTTTATAAATAACAACTAAAAAATGGTATCTTTTATATTGAGTCTTGTGGCTCTGATTTTGGGATATCTTCTCTATGGACGCTTTGTGGAGAAGGTATTCGGTCCAGACGACCGTCTGACGCCAGCTGTTGCTAAGGCTGACGGTGTTGACTACCTTGTACTTCCTGGATGGAAGATTTTCATGATTCAATTTTTGAACATTGCCGGTACTGGTCCTATTTTCGGCGCTATTCTGGGCGCGAAGTTTGGTCCTGTGGCTTATCTGTGGATTGTGCTCGGCTGTATTTTTGCCGGAGCTACGCACGATTATCTCAGTGGTATGCTTTCCATGCGTAATGACGGAGCCAGTCTGCCTGAACTTATCGGCAAGTATCTGGGCCGCAATGCCAAGATGGTGATGTTGGCCTTCACCGTACTGTTGCTTATCATGGTCGGTACGGTATTTGTATATTCCCCAGCCGAGATCCTTCATTCGATATGGGGTTCGAGTCTGTTTTGGATTATAGTCATTTTTGCTTATTATGTAATTGCAACCATGTTGCCAATCGATAAGATCATAGGAAAGATCTATCCTCTTTTCGCTTTTTCGTTGCTTTTTATGGCAGGCGCTCTTATGGTGATGCTCTTTGTGAAGATGCCTCAGCTTCCAGAGCTATGGACTCATTTTTATAATATGGGTGCAGAAGCCGAACCGGAGAAATGGACAGATCAGATATTTCCTTGTCTCTTTATCACTATTGCCTGTGGTGCCATTAGTGGTTTCCACGCTACTCAAAGTCCATTGATGGCTCGTTGTGTGAAAAGTGAGCACATGGGACGCCCCATCTTCTATGGTGCCATGATTACCGAAGGAGTTGTTGCCTTGATTTGGGCTACCGTATCATCTTGGTTCTTCTATGGCAGTCCGGCTCCTGGATACGAACTGATTGCTGCTGTGAATACAGGATTTTCGACATCAGCCCCTGCGGTCGTAAATATCGTTTGTAACGACTGGTTGGGTGTGGCAGGTGCTATTCTTGCCTTGTTGGGTGTCGTAGCTGCCCCTATTACCAGTGGTGATACTGCATTCCGTTCTGCCCGTCTGATCATTGGTGAATGGCTTCATATCGACCAACGTCCAATCATCAAGCGTCTTGCCATTTGTCTGCCCTTGTTTATATCCTCCATCGCCATGTTGGTTTGGCAGATAGAAAATCCTGATGGCTTCAATATCATTTGGCAGTATTTTGGATGGGCAAACCAGACGCTTAGTGTATTTACCCTTTGGACATTAACGGTGTATCTTGTACGCCAGAAGAAACCCTATATCATCACGCTCATACCTGCGTTGTTGATGACAACGGTGTGTACCACATTCCTCTTTGTCTCCAAACAAGCATTCCACCTGCCTGAAAACATCGGATATCTGTTAGGCATCCTCTGTCTGGTTGTAGGTCTTGTGTGGTTTATTGTCTGGTACAGAAAAGAAAAAAGCAAATTAGTATAAACTCTTAAATACAAAAACATTATGTTAAGTGTAGAACAACTCGTGGATCAACTTATTGATCTCTCCTTTGCCGAAGATATTGGCGATGGTGACCACACCACTTTGTGTTGTATTCCTGCTGACGCCATGGGAAAATCGCATCTACTCATTAAGGAAGATGGTATTCTTGCTGGTGTAGAAGTTGCCAAAGAAGTGTTCCGTCGCTTCGACCCAGAAATGCAGGTAGAAGTACTGATGGGTGACGGATCGAAAGTGAAGAAAGGCGACATTGCCATGGTAGTAACAGGTAAGGTGCGCTCTTTGCTTCAGACAGAGCGTCTGATGCTTAATATCATGCAGCGCATGAGTGGTATTGCCACCATGACCAATCGTTATGTAGAACGCTTGCAAGGTACAGGAACACGCGTGCTCGATACCCGTAAGACCACACCAGGTATGCGCATGTTGGAGAAACAGGCCGTGAAGATTGGCGGTGGTGTGAACCATCGTATTGGCTTGTTTGACATGATTCTGTTGAAAGACAATCATATAGATTTCGCAGGAGGCATTGTTAATGCTATTGACCGCTGCCACAAGTATCTTGAAGAAAAAGGACTCCATCTAAAGATAGAAATTGAGGTACGCTCGTTTGATGAATTGCAGCAGGTTCTCGATCATGGCGGCGTAGATCGCATCATGCTCGATAATTTCTCTGTTGCTGACACCAAGAAGGCGGTTGACATTATCGCACATCGTTATGAAACAGAGTCGAGTGGTGGTATTACCTTTGATACCATTCGCGACTACGCCGAACAAGGTGTTGATTTCATCTCGGTTGGCGCTCTGACCCATTCTGTCAAGGGATTGGATATGAGTTTCAAGGCTTGTTAGATGTTGATGTATAACTATGAAATTTCACGATAATGTTACAATGTAAACGAATGATTCTTTCGGTGAGCATGCTGATGGCAACCATGATGGCCACCGAAGTGGAAGCTTGCACCAATTTTATTGTCGGCAAGAAAGCCAGTGTTGACGGATCGGTCATCTGCAGTTATAGTGCAGATTCCTTTGGCTCTTACATGCCACTTTATCATTATGCAGCAGGTAAACATGCTAAGGGTACCAAGCGTAATGTTTATGAATGGGATACCAATAAATATCTTGGCGAGATTGATGAAGCAGAAGAAACCTATAATGTAGTTGGAAATACCAATGAATGGCAAGTTACTATTGGTGAGACTACGTATGGCGGTCGTGAGGAAATGGTTGATTCTACAGGTATCATCGACTATGGTTCACTCATTTATATCGCCCTGCAACGTTCACGCTCAGCTCGTGAGGCCATCCGCGTAATGACCTCTCTTGTAGAACAATATGGTTATTGTTCAGAAGGTGAGACATTCACCATCTGTGATGCTGACGAAGCATGGATTATGGAGATGCAGGGATGCGGTCCTGATCGAAAGGTATCCAAAGAGCGTACCGTATGGGTTGCTTTGCGTATTCCCGATGATGCTATCTGTGCACACGCCAACCAGAGCCGTATCGGACGTTTTAATATGAAGGACAATAAAAACGTTCTCTATTCAAAGAATGTGGTGAAGTATGCCCGTAAGATGGGATGGTACACTGGTAAGGATGAAGATTTCTCATGGAAATGGACTTATGCAGCTCCCGATTTCTCTGGTCGCCGTATTTGTGATGCTCGTGCATGGAGTTTCTTCAATCACCATAAGAAGGGAATGGAACGCTATCTGCCATGGGTACTCGGTAAGGACAAAGATGCCGAGGATATGCCTTTGTGGTTAGTACCTGACAAGAAACTGAGTGTTGCCGATGTCATCAACGACATGCGTGATCACTATGAAGGCACCCCGTTGGCTATTGATTCTACCGACATCGGAGGAGGAATCTGGCAGATGCCTTATCGCCCGACACCTCTTTACTATAAGGTTGATGGTAAAACTTACTTCAACGAGCGCCCAATCTCAACTCAGCAGGCATCCTTCGTATTTGTTTCGCAGATGCGTTCTTGGTTACCTCGTGAGGTAGGAGGATGTTTCTGGTTTGGCAACGATGATGGCAATATGGTGGCATTCGTGCCTATCTATTGTTCGATGACCCAGCGTCCGGAATGCTTCAATGCACCAGGAGCTGATGCCATCACTTTCAGCGACCGTAGTGCTTTCTGGGTGTGCAACTGGGTGAGCAATATGGTTTATCCCCGTTATTCAGCTCTCTTCCCCGACTTGAAACAGGTGAGAGACTCTTTGCAGCAGTCTTATTTCGACCAACAGGCAGAAATAGAGGCGAAGGCACAGACGATGGAACCTGCACAGATGCAGAAGTTCCTCAATGACTATAGTGTCAATAAAGCACAGCAGATGCTTGCTCGTTGGAAGCAGTTGGCTACCTATCTTATCGTTCGCCATAACGACATGGCAGTCAAACCTGTAGATGCTCAGGGACGATTCTTGCGTAGCGAGTATGGTTTTGGTAAAACTGTTGAACGTCCTGGTTATCCTCAGCCGTTTGCTCGTCGCCTTGTCAAAGAAGCTGGCGATCGATATAGTAAACCTGAATAAAAAAGCTACAATAAGCCTAAATCCGGTCATAAGGATTTGGGAGAGATTAAATAATCAGCACACTGGTTTCCCCGACCGGTGTGCTTTTTTTTATTTGCTTGTCCAGGAATGCGATAATTTTAAGGTTTTGTATAAAGAAAAAAGATAAAAAACTTGGTAGTGAGTCAATTAGTTTGTATATTTGCATATTGGTTAACCACGACCATATCATATTACTAACACCTAACCAGATAATATATGACCAAAATCGTAACTGTTTCAACCTCTGTGCTTGTCAAGAGTGTTTTGACGATATTTGTGTTGGCAATAGCATTGTTAGCCCAAGCAAAAAGTCAATATGACGGCTTCAAGACCGCCCACCTTCAACAGTTGTATAAGAATGCAGAAGCAGCCATTTATAATGATAATGCCATGCAACTTTCACAAATGCTGATGAGAGAAGGAAAGAAGCAGAACGATACGCTTGCCATTACTGAAGCCTATACGCAGCAAGTGTATATTTATGCGCTGAAAGATAAAAATCCTAATAAGGCGCGTGAAATCCTTTACGAACTGAAACAGCACTATCCTAAGCGTATGAATGCCATTTTCAACTGCTTTCGCTTTGTGATGTATGGTTATCAGAACAACGGACTATTCCATACTGCAATGGTCATAGCACGCGAAATGACAAATATTTCCCAAGAACCTCGCTGTGTGATAGAAGGCAAAAGTGCTATCTATGAACACTATAATGATACCAATAATGAGCAAATGGCATTGAATACTATGCAGGAACTCTGTCAATATATTGACCGCACCTTCCCAGGTGAAAAGATCAAAAAAGCCTATATGGCAGCGACCATATTCTCTGAAATGGCATTAGCGGCTTGCAGCAATGGTAAGAATGCTTTGGCGTTGAAGTATCTGAAGCGTACTAAGGAACTCTACGATAAGTATAAAGATGACTATGAAAAGCGCGACCATCCATCGCAACATTGCCTGTGGGCATTTCAATTGAATCGGTATTGGTATATTTATGGCACCTATTGTTTGCAACATGATACAAAGAATAGCAAACCGAAAGGTGACAACATAGAATTGTCAACCGTGCTAAAAACATTATTAGCAGACAAAAGCGATGATTCAAAGCGCTATTACTATAATCTTGTTATGGAACAGGCTATGAACCAAGGCAAATGGCACCAGGCTTTACAAGCTTCCGATTCTATTGTCGCTATCAAGAAACGTATGGAAATAAATCCATATACCAGTTTGTATTTTAAGAATCGTGCAGAAATATTGGAACATCTGAGAGACTATAAAGGTGTCGTAGAATGTTATAAGAAACTGGTGGAAATCAACGATTCTAATCGTCTGGCGGAGGCACGTAGCAGTACGGAGGAATTCTCACAACTTCTTGGATTGCATGATCTTCAACGCCGCAACTCTGCTATTCAGGAAGAACTCGAACATAAGAAATTGCAAGAGGCATATTTCTTTATCTTTGTCTCTGTTGTCATATTGATCGTATTAGGATTGTGGCTCTTCTCGGTATTAAGGGCACGCAAAAAATTGCAGAGAGCTTATAATGATGTGTCGTGTGCACTTGAAATGAAAACCAATTTCATCCGTAATATCCAACATGAGATTCGTACGCCGCTCAACGCCATTGTGGGCTTCTCTCAGATTGTAGATATGAATTATGCAGATAATCCTGAGTGTAAGGAGATGACCAAACTCATCGTCGATAATGGCGTCTTATTGACTAAATTGATCGACAATATTATTGATGTGTCGGATGTTGAGAGCAGACAGTTGAAGGTAAGTACTTTCAATCCGGTAGCATTACTCCACGATACAGTACGTCAGATGGAACATCATACAGAATGTTCGTTTGAAATAACAACGCAAATGGAGCCAAATTCCGACCAGACATTCTGCAGTGATATGGATCTCATAGGCAAAGCGTTAGCACTCGTTATTGATAATGCTACAAAATTTGCAAAAGAAGGTCATGTGGTGTTGAACTGTGCCATAGATGGAGATCTCTTACGTTATACGGTGACCGATAACGGTCCTGGTATTCCTGCCGATAAGCAAGAATGGGTTTTCGAACAGTTTACAAAGATTAATCCGTTTACTGTAGGTACGGGTATTGGACTTCCTCTGTGCCGTGCCATAGCCCGCCGCTTGGGAGGCAATGCAAAGATAGATGCCAGTTATACGCAAGGATGTCGCATCATTATAGAAGTGAAGCGTATGAAAGGGTAGAGGAATTGTATAACAGAGCAACAAAAAAAATCGCTGTCCTCATCATGAGAACAGCGATTCCATTGTCTATATTAACCTTTTCACATCGGAGGCTGATTATTTCAGACCACGGTTGGCCATGGTCGCGTTCAGCAGCATTACATACTTTTTGTACTGTTCTTCATTAAGTACGGTGTGCATGTAAGCCAAGTCCTTGTTGATGGCTTTGTTCATCATAGTACCACGCTCTTCCTTGCTTGACTGTCCGGCAAAGTCCATTTCTGCACAGAATACCTTGTGGATGTCAGCAACGCTTGCCTTTTGGTCACCAGTCAAATCAAGTGCACGTGAGAGCATGTTCATGTTGATGTTCATGTTGTAAGCCTCAGCATTGTTTACGCTGTTAGTGTTCTCATTGTCTGCAAAAGCCATTGTCATGCTCAACATTGCAGCTACTGCAAAAATCATTCTTTTCATTTTAGTTACCCTTTCTTTTACCTTAAATTAATAATGTTATCCTTACTTGTCTTCAGGTCTTTTTCCTGTTTGACGATGCAAAGATAGAGAGTATTTTGATATCATACAAGTGGTTTTGTATGTTTGTGTGCGCAAACAGCTTGTTTCTTGATTTTAATCAAATAACAGCGAATATAGAACACATTTTATCAGATTTTCACGAAAGCGCATAGAATATTTGTTTTTCCATCAAATTATGCGTACCTTTGCATACAAATTGAAAATAGAGTTAGAAACATAATTGTAATACAAATAGATAAAGATATGAATAACGCAAACAATAAGTTTATAGCCCTCACTTACAAACTCTATGTGGATGGTGATCATGGTAAAGAAATGGTAGAAGAAGCTAAGGCTGAAAGACCATTCCATTTTATAAGTGGATTTGGATTTGCCCTCGATGCTTTTGAACAACAGGTGATTTCCTTGGAAAAGGGTGCGCAGTTCAGCTTCTCTCTTTCTAAAGACGAAGCTTATGGTGATTATGACGATCAACAGGTTGCATCGTTGGACCGTACCATATTCCATGTGAATGGCAAATTTGATAGCGAACATATATATGAGGATGCCATTGTTCCCTTGCAAAACGCAGAAGGGCAACGCTTCTACGGTCGTGTATTGGAAGTGGGCAACGATAAGGTGAAAATAGATATGAATCACCCTCTGGCTGGCGAGACCCTCTATTTTGAAGGTGAGATTCTGGAAAACAGAGATGCTACAGAAGATGAGGTTAAGAAACTGATTGCTCATCTCAGCGGTAAAGGTTGCGGTGGCGGTTGCCATCACGACGGTGAAGGATGTTGTGGCGGTGGATGTGGAAACCACGACGGAGAAGGTTGTTGCGGAGGACACGGCGATGGTGAATGCAGTTGCGGTGGCCACTGTCATGAAAACTAATCATTAAAACGATATTAAGGTGAAAAATACGTTTGGACATCTTTTCACGCTTACCACATTCGGGGAAAGCCACGGTGAGGCAATTGGCGGTGTGGTAGATGGAATGCCTGCGGGCATTCTCATCAATCCTGATTTCATCCAACAGGAACTTGATCGCCGACGTCCGGGACAAAGCAAGATAACCACGGGACGGCAGGAAGCCGATCGTGTCGAACTGCTTAGCGGTGTCTTTGAAGGACGTTCGACAGGATGTCCTATTGGTTTTATTGTACGTAACACCAACCAACATTCGTATGATTATGACAACATGCGTGATACATTTAGACCATCGCATGCTGATTATACCTATCAACAAAAATACGGACTGAGAGACCATCGCGGTGGTGGACGTTCGTCAGCTCGCATTACCATCAGTCGGGTTGTAGGAGGTGCATTGGCTAAACTTGCTTTACAACAGTTGGGTATTTCGGTCGAGGCGTTCACCTCTCAGGTAGGGGATATTGCCTTATTGCATGATTATACCCATTACGATCTATCGTTACGGGAGAATAATATCGTGCGTTGTCCAGATAGCGAGAAGGCTGCGGAAATGGTGCGCTTGATAGAAAGCGTCAAAGCTGATGGCGATACTATTGGTGGCATTATCACTTGTGTGGTAAAAGGGTGTCCTGCTGGATTGGGTGAGCCTGAATTTGGAAAATTACATGCTGCTCTTGGTAGTGCCATGTTGAGTATCAATGCTGCCAAAGGTTTTGAATATGGTGAAGGTTTCAGTTGCGTCAACTCACGTGGTTCTCAGCAGAATGACATCTTCGTCAATCGAGATCATCACATCACCACATTAACCAACCACAGTGGTGGAATTCAAGGTGGCATCAGCAATGGAGAAGATATCTATTTCCGTGTTGCCTTCAAACCAGTGGCTACCATTCTGCGCGAGCAACAGACTGTCAACATCGAAGGACAGGAAACAACGCTTTTAGCGCGTGGCAGACACGATCCTTGTGTATTGCCTCGTGCCGTACCTATTGTAGAAGCAATGACGGCAATGACCATCTTAGACTATTATCTGCAAAACAAGGCAACGACTTTGTAAATAAGGCATAAGAGTCAATTCGTCCAAACACAGATTGAATAGGAATAGCAAACAGGTGTCAGTTTCTGATGCCTGTTTTTTTTTCGACTATAGAAAGATGAAACTGGTGCGGTTTCTATATTTACAAGAATGAGTATGTCATGACTTGACAGCGCATAAAAAAAGGCAAGGCCCATATAGAGCCTTGCCAATGATTATAGAGAGGAGAGGGGATTAGTCTTCCCAGTTCTCCTGAGTCTTGCGAACATAGGTCTTGTAACGCTGCTGAGCCATCTTCTGTGCCTCGGCAAACAGTTCTTCGGCCTCGTTAGGATAAGCCTTCTTGACAGAAAGGTAACGAACCTCACCAAGCAGGAAGTCGTGGAAGTTTGCCCAGTTAGGCTCCTTAGAGTCGAGTGAGAATGGGTTCTTGCCCTCGGCAGCCAACTCTGGGTTGAAGCGCCACAGGTGCCAGTAACCACATTCTACAGCCTTCTTCTCCTCAGCCTGGCTCTTACCCATACCGCCCTTGGCCTTCAGACCGTGGTTGATACATGGAGCGTAAGCAATGATGAGTGAAGGTCCGTGGTAAGCTTCTGCCTCGCGGATGGCTTTAAGGGTCTGAGCGTGGTCAGCACCCATAGCAATCTGAGCAACATAAACATATCCATAGGTAGTGGCAATCATACCGATATCCTTCTTCTTGATGCGCTTACCCTGTGCAGCAAACTGTGCGATAGCTCCGAGAGGAGTAGCCTTTGAAGCCTGACCACCGGTGTTAGAGTAAACCTCGGTATCAAGAACGAGAATGTTCACATCCTCACCGCTGGCGATAACGTGGTCGAGACCGCCGTAACCGATATCGTAAGAAGCACCGTCACCACCGATGATCCACTGTGAACGTTTCACGAGATAGTGGTCGAGTGTCTGCAGTTCTTTGCAGATATCGCATCCAGCCTCTGCACCTGCCTTGATGCAAGCCTTGAGTTTTGGAGCAATCTCCTTGGTCTTTTCAGCGTCTTCCTTGTTGTCAATCCATTCCTGAGCAAGAGCCTTGTATTCGGCAGGTGCATTCTCGCTGGCGATGATTTCGCCGAGCAGGATGGCAACGCGCTCCTTCATCTTCTTGTTACCCATAGTCATACCAAGACCGAATTCGCAGAAGTCCTCAAACAATGAGTTGTTGAAGGCAGGACCCTGACCCTTTTCGTTGGTGGTGTATGGAGTAGAAGGAATTGATGCAGAGTAGATTGAAGAACAACCGGTAGCGTTGGCAATCATCTGACGGTCACCGAAGAGCTGAGACAGCAACTTCACGTATGGAGTCTCACCGCAACCAGCGCAAGCACCTGAGAATTCGAAGAGAGGCTGAGCAAACTGTGAGTTCTTCACGTTGCTCTTCACGTCAACGAGATCCTGCTTAGACTTCACGTCCTTCACAAGTTTCTCCCAGTTCTTAGCTTCCACCTTCATATCCGCAGCATCGGGGTTGAATGGAGCCATGGTGAGAGCCTTGCCGAGTTTTGGATTACCTGGGCAGATATCAGCACAGTTACCGCAGCCAAGACAGTCGAGTACTGATGTCTCGATACGGAAGTGCATGCCCTTCATAGCGGCAGGAGCCTTCATCTGGATAGTCTTGAAGTCGTCGCCGAATCCTGCAAGTTCCTCGTCGGTCAGAACGAATGGACGGATGGCAGCGTGAGGACAGATGTATGCACACTGGTTACACTGGATACAGTTGTCTGGATTCCAAACGGGAACGAAGGCTTCTACACCACGCTTCTCGTAAGCAGCAGTACCAACCTGCCATGAACCGTCAACGGTGTTGTGCTTCACAAAGTCGTTCACAGTCAGCAGATCGCCGGCCTGGGCGTTGATGGGGCGAACAAGCTCCTTAACGAATGCGGGAGCGTCGTCCTGCTTCTCGGCATCATCAGCCAAATTAGCCCATTCGGGTTTAACCTCGAATTTCTTGAATTCACCACCACGGTCGATAGCAGCATAGTTTTTGTCAACAACGTCCTGACCCTTGGCACCGTAAGACTTCAAGGCAGCAGCCTTCATCTTTTCAACGGCTAATTCTACAGGGATAACCTCTGTGATACGGAAGAAGGCACTCTGTAGGATGGTGTTGGTGCGGTTACCCAGACCGATTTCCTGTGCAATCTTGGTAGCGTTGATGGTATAGACAGTAATGTTGTTCTGTGCGAAGTAGCGCTTAACCTTGTTAGGCATGAATTTCTCCAGTTCAGCATCATCAAAGATGGTGTTCAACAGGAATGTACCGTTCTTCTGCAGACCACGTGTTACATCGTACATGTGGAGGTAAGCCTGAACGTGGCAAGCTACGAAGTTAGGAGTAGTTACCAGATAGGTAGAACGGATAGGAGTATCACCGAAACGCAGGTGCGAGCAGGTGAAACCGCCAGACTTCTTAGAGTCGTATGAGAAGTAAGCCTGGCAATATTTGTCGGTGTTGTCACCGATAATCTTTACAGAGTTCTTGTTGGCACCGACAGTACCGTCTGCACCCAGACCGTAGAACTTAGCCTGGAACATGCCGTCGCCACCGAGTGCGATTTCCTCTACTGCAGGCAGAGAGGTGAAGGTCACGTCGTCAACGATACCCACGGTGAAGTGGTTCTTGGGCTCTGGCATGGCGAGGTTGTTGAATACAGAGATGATCTTGGCGGGAGTAACGTCTGATGAGCCGAGACCGTAGCGGCCACCTACGATGAGAGGACGGTTTTCCTGGTCGTAGAAAGCTGCCTTAACGTCGAGGTACAGAGGTTCGCCGTCGGCTCCTGGCTCCTTGGTGCGGTCGAGTACAGCGATGCGCTTTACGCTCTTGGGAACTGAAGCGAGCAAGTGCTTCACTGAGAAAGGACGATAGAGGTGTACGCTGATCATGCCGACTTTCTGTCCGTTGGCGTTCAGATAGTCGATAGCCTCGCGTGCAGCGTCTGTTGCAGAACCCATGAGGATAATCATTCTGTCTGCATCCTCAGCTCCATAGTATGAGAAGAGGTGGTATTCACGACCGGTAATCTTAGAAATCTCACCGAGATACTTCTCTACTACTTCAGGTACTGAATTATAGTAGCTGTTGCATGCTTCACGGTGTGTGAAGAATGTTTCGGGGTTCTCAGCGGTACCGCGAGTAACAGGGCGCTCAGGGCTCATAGCACGGTCGCGGAAGCGCTTGATGTATTCCTCGTTGACGAGAGGACGGATATCTTCCTGATCCATCAACTCAATCTTATGATACTCGTGAGAGGTGCGGAAACCATCGAAGAAGTTAACGAAAGGAACGCAAGTCTCGAGCGTTGCGAGGTGGGCAACGGCAGTCATATCCATCACCTCTTGAACAGAACCTTCGCAGAGCATGGCGAAACCGGTCTGGCGGCAAGCCATGACGTCCTGGTGGTCACCGAAGATACACAGTGAATGTGAAGCCAGAGTACGTGCAGAAACGTCGAATACGCATGGGATAAGCTCACCGGCAATCTTGTACATGTTAGGAATCATCAGGAGCAGACCCTGTGATGCGGTGAATGTGGTGGTGAGAGCACCGGCCTGCAGTGAACCGTGAACGGCACCTGCGGCACCAGCCTCAGACTGCATTTCCTGTACTGCTACGTTTTGTCCCCAGAGGTTCTTACGACCACGAGCAGCCCATTCATCGACGTGCTCCGCCATTGGAGATGACGGGGTGATGGGGTAGATAGCAGCTACTTCCGAGAACATGTAGCTCACGTGAGCAGCAGCCTCATTACCATCACAAGTGATAAATTTCTTTTCTTTTGCCATTGTTTTAATAAAAATATTAAATGATAAAACTTTGTTTAGTATAGGAATCCCAGAAGCCATAGTGGTATCTGGTTGTCTTTTCCGATTTCTGTATTATAGCGTGCATAGATGGTGTCGGGCGAGTTTCGGGTCTTTCCTGATGCTTCTGCATCACAGACGCGGAACTTCAAGCGTTCATCTACCATATATAAGGAGTCGCGCGAACCTTGATTTACCTTATGGTCTTTCCACAGCGAATTGACGAAGAAGGTCTCCATGGCATTCTGCTTTTCTACGTGGATGGGGTAGATGGCATAAAGCAGATTGGAGTTGTGCAGCATGATTTTTGCCGGTTTCTTGGGGAAATCCTGTCCCACAGGGTAAATCATGTTCAGCAGTCTGGCGTCAGTAAGATATTTCACGTAGTTCATGACTGTGGCGCGACTGGTCTCTATCTTGTTGGCCAACTGGCTGACGTTGGGCGCTTTCGGACCTTCTTCTGCCAGGAGGTAGAACAGTTGTTTGATTTTCGTGAGATATTTCAGTTCAATCTGTTTGATGAGCAGGATATCCACTTCTGTCATCATGTTCATGGTTTTCAGCAGGTTTTCCGAATAGTTGCGCTGTTCCTGATAGAATGGATAGAAACCATGATGAATATAATCTTGGAAGTATTTGTTGGGTGATACTTTTGGTAATATTTCCTTGATGATGTGCTCGTGGTCGGCAAGAATCTCTTCAAGCGTATAGGGATGGAAATTGTTGCCGGTTTGGAGGTTGATGAATTCACGGAAGGAGAAACCTCTGAGGTTATAACTCTTCACGATGCCGTTCAGTTCGGGGTTTTCCTCTTTCAGTCGCATCACGCTTGATCCGGTGAATACTATTTTCAGTCCGGGATGCTCGTCATAACATCGACGAAGCTCCTCCGACCAGTTGGGTTGTTTGAAAACCTGGTCAACCAACAATACGCGTCCTCCTCTGTGATAGAATTCTCCTGCAAAATCTGCAATGCCTCTCTCCTGAAAATAGAAATTGTTCATGTTGATATAGAGACATTGGCGGTCTTGAATGTCGAATTTCTCTTTTGCATATTGCAACAGGAAGGTTGTCTTTCCGATACCACGCGTTCCCTTGATGCCTATCAAGCGGTCGTTCCAGTTGATTTCGTCCATGAGGATTCTGCGAACGGGTGCGTTCGTGTGCTCAACCAAATATCGATGTGTTCGAAAGAATGCTTCCATTGAAAAGTACGATTTGTTTTAAAACGTTTGCAAAGTTAATAATTTATTTGTAATTTGCAAACTCTATATTGCAAAATATCAAAAAAAAGTTGTAAATTTGCATCCGAAACAAACTATTATGAGTAATTTCTGCCTTTTCAACCCAGAACATGAAATTGCTTTAGCGAGCAATTTGATGAATTTCACAGCCCCGAAGGCTGGACGTATGCTACGTGCCGACTTGGGATTTCTGCCTGTTTTTTGGGCGGAAGAGGGGGATGTTATTCTTGTGGATGATGTTGACAGTTGTCAAAACGCCTTAGACGATTTCCTTTCTGACTGCGCATGGTGGTTGAAAACTGCAGACAAGCATCTGCCTCATGTCGTATGGACTGATGGTCGCAGGATGGATCGTATTCCCCTGCCGTCTTCCATCGACCCTTGGGGATGGGATCCGGCTGTTTGGAACAGATTGTCGCGTATCGCCATAGACAAGGCCTTGTTGCCGTCGCTGCATCATATCGAACAGATACGCCTGTTGGCACATCGTCGTACTGCTGCCCGACTGCTGGCGCAGTTGTCGGGAACGGGAATTGTCGGTGAGGCTTTTGAGTGTCATATGATAAAAGAAGTCGAGGACCTGGTCGCTCGTTACAAGCGTGTCATGATCAAAGCGCCTTGGTCGTCGAGTGGGAGAGGGGTGCGCCCCTTTACTTCTGATAAGCTGTTGGAGGCTCCGCAAAAAAAGTGGATAGAAAACCTTCTCCACCAGCAAGAGTCTGTCATGGTTGAACCCTATTATAATAAGGTGAAGGATTTTGCCATGGAATTTACGATGACCCATGATGGTCAAGTCAGGTATGAAGGTCTGTCGCTCTTCCATACCGACCATACTGCCTATACGGGTAATCTCTTGGCTACAGAAGCGGTGAAGCGAAAATCCATAAGTACCTATGTTTCAACCCAACTGTTGGATGATATTAAAGTGAAGATTTGTAACTGTTTGGCCTGCCTCTTAACTCCTGTTTATCAAGGTCCTTTAGGCATTGACATGATGGTCGTGGAAGATGGCAACGGTCATTTGCTCTTGCATCCCTGCGTCGAAATCAATCTCCGCCGTACCATGGGACATGTGGCTTTATCGCTTTCCCCTACGCATGGTGATGAGGTTGCCATGATGCAGGTTGTTTACGATCAGCATTACCAACTCAAAATTACCAAGTAACAAGTATTTCGAAATCTCATTTATCAAATAACAAAAAAAACATGAAAAGAAAAACTCTTCTACTAACGCTGCTGGCAGTTACCCTGTGTGGTCATGCGCAGTACAAATCTCAGGTGTGGTCACCCGATAATGGTGACGGAACATACACCAACCCCGTAATCAATGCCGATTATAGCGACCCCGATGTCTGCGTGGGATCTTCTGGCGATGATTACTATATGACAGCATCCAGTTTCCAGTGTATTCCCGGTTTGCCCATCCTTCATTCCAAGGATCTCGTCAACTGGCAGTTGGTGGGACATGCGGTGAAGGAACTTGAACCCAAAGAGGTTTTCGACAAACCGTCACACGGTAACGGTATCTGGGCGCCTTCCATCCGTTATCATAACGGCGAATATTATATCTATTGGGGAGATCCTGACTTTGGCGTCTTTATGGTAAAAACCAAAGATCCCGCAGGAGAATGGAGCAAACCACATTGCGTGATAGCAGGCAAGGGAATGATCGACACCACGCCGTTGTGGGATGAAGACGGACGCTGCTATCTGGTCAACGGATGGGCAAGTTCAAGAGCTAAATTTGCATCGATGCTGTGTGTGCGTGAACTCTCTGCCGACGGAACACGCGCCATCAGCGACCCTGTCATTGTCTTCGACGGTAATGGTACGGAAAACCGCACTTGCGAAGGTCCTAAATTCTACAAGCGCGACGGATGGTACTGGATTTTGTGTCCTGCCGGCGGCGTACCTACCGGTTTCCAGTTGGCTATGCGCAGCAAGTCGCCATACGGTCCTTACGAACATAAAATCGTATTGGCACAAGGCAAAAGCAATATCAACGGACCTCACCAAGGCGGATGGGTACATACGAAATATGGGGAAGACTGGTTCCTGCACTTCCAAGACAAGGATGCCTATGGTCGTGTGGTTCATTTGAATCCCGTTGACTGGTCCACAGGATGGCCTATCATGGGCAAGAAGGGTGAACCTGTCACCACTTACAAGAAACCCAAGTCGTCATCATCGGTTATTGTCAATCCGGAAGAGAGTGATGAGTTCAACAAGCCGACGTTGGGTCTCCAATGGCAATGGCACGCTAATTATCATCAGTTCTTTGGAATGCCTACTGCTTTCGGCACCATGCGTGTTTTCACATATAAACAGGATGGAGGTGCGAAGAATCTTTGGAATGTGCCCAACATGCTGTTGCAGAAGACCCCTGCCGACCGTTTTACCGCAACAACCAAACTTCGCCTCACCGCTAAGGCAGACGGTCAGTATGGTGGTTTTATCATGATGGGACTTGATTATTCAGCATTGGTAGTGAAACGTGTCGGTAATGAGTTCCGTCTGATACAGATGACCTGTAAATCGGCAGACAAGGGAAATGCGCAGAGCGAGACACTCATCGCCACGCTTCGTCCTACCGCTGTTGACAAGGTAAATTACAAACCAGCTATTCACGAAGATATTTACCTCCGCATGACCGTCAACGATGGTATGATGCAGTTTGCATGGAGTCAGAACGGTAAGAAATTCACCACCTGTGGCGAACCGTTCAAGATGCGTGAAGGAAAATGGATTGGTGCGAAGATCGGTTTCGTAGCAGCAGATACAAATCCCAATACGGATAAAGGTTGGATTGATGCCGATTGGATTCGCTTCACCAAATAATCATTTCAGCAAAGACACTCTTAGATGATAGCATTTCCGCACCACTTGGACGTTCTTCCAGTGGTGCGGATTTTTTTAGTACGTGGCATGAAAATCCACGGAATACACGGAGCGTTTAGGTTATAGGTTAGAGATTATAGATTATAGTTTAAAGGTTATAGGTTAAAGGTTAGAGGTTAAAGGTTAAAGGTTATAGATTATTTTTAAGATTCTCGTTAAGATTTACACCATAGGTTATTTTTGTCGTGACTCAGCATAGTGAAAGCGAGCTTTCACTCTGTCTTCGCTACTCCAAAAATTCGAGCCTGTAAGGCGATCCCCATTAAAATTCTTCCCAAAAGCGAGGCATTCGAGCGCATTTTCAGTCGAGATTTTCGTTAAAGATTTCAAGTCTCGCAACTGAGGGAATTGATTGAAGTTAAAGAAGTTATCACTCCCTACGGTCGTTCGGGAAGTTAAGAGACAATAGCCTTTTGCCGTAAGACGTAGGACATTTGTCCCTTAACTTCTCTCTAACTTCCCTAACTTCTCTTAACTTCCCCACATGCGAAAGTTCAGTAAAGATTTTATTTCCGTCTAATATCCGTTTAAATTCCGATGATTGACTTCCGCGTGATACATTTCCGGAGTCACCATGGATTAGTATATCAGATAGGGATTGGAGCGCAGCTCGTCCGCCATACTTGTTTGTGGTCCATGACCACATAAGAGTATAGTGCTTTCGGGCAGACTGCGCAGCAGTTTCAAACTCTCCTTCATTTGCGCATAGCTACCGCCAGGGAAGTCAGTACGTCCGATACTCTGTTTGAATAGCGTGTCGCCCGTAAACGCCACCTTTTCTTCTTCGCAGTAGAACACACATGATCCTGGGGTATGGCCAGGCGTGTGAAGAATCGTAAAAGAATGGTTGCCAAACGCCACCGTTTCTCCATCAGTAAAATAATGTCCTACGGGAGCGTACTCCTTTTGAAGCAACATGCCGAGCATCGACGATGCCTGATCAGCCAGGTTTTCTATGAGCGACCGGTCTTCAACCCTTAGTTCAACATTCAGTTTAAACTCCTTGTATATGACGTCGTTACCGATATTATGGTCGAAATGTCCGTGGGTGGCAATTAGGTGCACAGGCGTCAGCTTGTTGTCGTGGATGAACCGTGAGATGGCTTGATGCTCCTCAGGGTAAAAAGCCCCACAGTCTATGATGACACACTCTTTTGTTTCGTCATAGACCACATAACAGTTTTCCTGCAGCATGTTGCAGGTGAAGCGTTGGATATTCAGCATGGCAGATATACGATATTTTTCTCTTGAAACCATTCCTCATCAAAGAAGGAACTGATGTCTGTTATTTCCACGATATTGCGGAACGGTTTTGTTTCCTCTTCCAGATGCCCGCCCTTAAGACAGATGATGCCGTTGGGCAGACTGTTGCGTTGATCGCGTGAGATATTCTTCTTCACTATTTTATAAAGGTCAGTCAACGGCATGACAGCGCGACTCACCACAAAATCATACTTGCCCTTTTCCTCTTCACCCCGGAGGTGGGTAGGGTGGCAGTTGGTCAGGCCGATAGCTTGGCAAACCTCCTGCGCCACGCGGATTTTCTTTCCCGTACCGTCGATGAGCTTGAAGTCGCATTCAGGAAACAGTATGGCGAGGGGTACACCGGGAAATCCGCCACCTGTGCCGAAATCGAGAATGGTAGAACCGGGAGTGAAGTGCGTCACTTTCCCGATAGCCATCGAGTGGAGCACATGGTGCTCGTAGAGGTTGTCGATGTCTTTACGTGATATCACGTTAATCTTCGCATTCCACTCCCGATAGAGTGCGTCAAGCGCCTCGATTTGCTCCTTCTGTCTGGAGGTGAGATCAGGGAAATACTTGAATATAATGTCTGTCATCTTGATTATTGAAGCGTTTATTGTTTTTTCATTATAGCCTTGAGTTGTCCATAGGAAATCGTCAGTTCGGTATCGCCCGTGGCGTATGGAGCTATTTCGTATGGATTATAGTGGAACGTCACCTCTTTTGTGCCCAATATATAGTTGTCAGGCACATAGAGGTCCATGGTCATCAGATACCCCTTGTCGTGCAGCTCATCCATGTTCTTCGAGTTTGTTTTGCGCATCAGTTCCGAAAGGAGCATGTCGCAGAGCGGTTGCTCATAACCCGTCACGAAGATATCGTTGAGTTTCAGCAGTTGTCCACTGTCAGCATCGAAGTTCATCACCATGGTCTGGTGGTTAGGATGCGCTCCGCCTTCGTATGTCATGAGTTCCACCCGATAGACGATGGCATCGTTCAGTCCAGGTGTTACTGTCGTTCCCAGTTTATACTGGTATTCGTACCATCCCTGTCGTTCCGTGTCGTGTTGGTCATCCCTGTAGAGCGGCATCATGTTTTCCCGATAGCTGTCAGCGTATTGCTTCACAAACGCGTCAACAGCCTGTTGCATGCTCAGTTGTTGGAGATTGAAGATCCGTTGTTCTATGGTGTTATTGATGCGTTCCGCCCTTTTGCTTTTTTCATCCAGGTATTTCACTTGGATATCGATGGTGCATGCAGGACTGTGTGGAGCATCAGTCAGTGCCATATTCCGGTTGACAACAACCTCTTTGAAAAGGCTGTTGACATCGTCTTTGCTTTTACATCCGCATAGCACCAAGCAAACAGCCAATGCAGTGTATATAATCTTCTTTACGTCTTTCATCGACTTGCAAAGTTACGCATAAGGGTTTGAAAATGCAAATTATTGCAATAATAGTTTCTCTTTCCCATTCGTTTTTTGTATTATCCAAAAAAATCCACGGAGCACACTCTAAGCAATCATCGGAATTTAAACGGATGTTTTTTTGGATTCTTCGCAAGATTTGATATACAAGCAACAACGGGCTGAAGGCCCAATGGCTTCCTTAGCCCAGGGTAACACCCTGCGGACTTGATGTAACATATACACCTACGTCCTGTAAGGACAAAAGTATTTACCTAGACAGGCTGATATCAAAAATCTTTAACTATTCTTGTAAAGATTATAGTTAAAGATTCTTGTAAAGATTATAGTTAAGATGTCGAGCCGTAGGCGATCCAAAATAAAACCCTTCCCAGAAGCGAGGTATTCGAGCGCATTCTCGTCAAGGATTTTAGTTAAAGATTTTGTTTGCTGCCTCCCTGAATTACAGATTATTTCTTGCGAAGCAACCAAAAAAATACCGTTTCTCAAAACTGTAATACTGTAACTGTAACGCAAAAATCGTTTTTGGAAACTGTTATATTGTTATATTGTAACGCTTGGTGTTGATGTCATTGACCTGTCCCTGTGACATTTTTTATAAATACTTATTTTTCTCCACGCTGGGCGATGTAAAGAATAACCCAAAGTACAGGTAAAAGTGCTAATATCTCCATAGTTGTTATGTATTTAATTATTTATTTTTCACAAAGTTATGTTTATTTCTTCATATTTACAATTTTTTTATTGATTATTTTTAATAAAAACAAAAAATCCCCGATTCACATCGAGGATTTTTCGTTTAAGATTATTTTTCCGTCTAAATTCCGATGATCCGAAAACTGTAATACTGTAAGCTGTAAGAATTGTAAGTCATGATGTCAATGACATGTCCCTGTGACATCTTTAAAAAACGTGTGCTCCAAACTGCCTTGGAAATACCAAGGCTATCATCAAGAAATGGAAATCAGTGGAATCTGTAATCCGTATGATTATTTAATGTAATGTAAGGTTATGGGATGTGTTATGTGGTATCATTGTAAAGTTACTGTACTTGTATTTGGTAAAGTGATGGGAATGGGGTTTTGGGTGGTTTTGGGTAATGGTTTCATTTTATGGCACCTTTTTCGCCATGACAGGGTTAGAGTGCACTTGACTCTGCTCTCTGACTTTATGAAAACGTGGTGTTTGGCCTACTATTGAGGTCGTGAAGGGCTGTGTTTAGGTGCTTGCGAGAGGGTGTTTAAGACGGGTAGGGCGTGTCTTTGGTGGTTGTTGGGCGGTGTGGCGGCGAGGTTTTTTTAGAGCCTGTGAGGGGCTTTTGTGGTGGGTTGGAATGTACAGAATGGGTGGAAAAGGCTTGATTCGCCGTGAGAATGTCCTGGGTGGGGCTGAAAGTGCTACTATCTGCCTCGGCAGGAGATGGGTGAGGGGCAGTATGCTGGTTTGTGGTTGCAGAAGGGTGTTCTGCCAGCCATGACGGTGGCAACTCGTCGAGTTGCCGATAGTTTCTCGTCGGCATCTCGATCGATATTCGTTGCTCTTTCGTTCGTTTTTTGCTTGTTTCTCGTTCGGTTCTCGATCGGTCTTCGATAGACTAACGAATAACCAACGAGAGACCAACGAGAGACGAACGAGAGACGAACGAGGACCTAACGAGAAGTTAACGGAAACCGAACGAGAAGCGATCGGGAAACCGTTGTGTCTCTGTCGGGACCAGATTGCGTGTTGAATTACTTGTTTTGTAAATATAAGTGGCATTTTGGTTGTAAATTATTTGTTTGACTTTTGGTTTGAAGGTTTCTTTCTTGTTTTTGGAAATCATCCTCGGCTTGAGATACAAATATACAACATGGCACCCCCGGAATGCAAGAGTTTTGGCACTATTTATATCTGAATTTAGTTATATTTAACCAAAACCAGTATCGGTTTAACATAAATTATAATATCAGTATATTTGCTATCCCCAAAAGCGAGTTGTTTAAACCCATTTTTTAAGTTTGGATATTGATTTTAGTTGAGCGTATAATGGCATCAAGTCACAGCGTTACTGATAACAGTATAACAGTTTTTTTTTGAAAAGCAAAACAGCTTCGATGTCTTAGGCATGTATCTATGGCATCTAAAAATTGGTGGTTTTAATTTGCTTATTACAGTGATTATTTTTGTAATCTCTGATTTTTGCTGTATCTTTGCATGCGGATTGATTCGCCTTCGGGCGATGATATATGTTTTTGTGGGTTAAAAAAATAGCGTTTGCTGTTTATTCGACAATAATGTTCCTGAAGTTTGGTCGCAGAAAGAACATAAGCCATTGGATAAATGTGAACGTCTGCATAGCGTGGACGTTTCTCTTATTCGGGCTTATAGGTTTGACCAAACACCTAGGAACTTGGGATAAGTGGACTCGTCCGCGTTTCTGCGTTCATCTGGGCGAAAGGCGAACTTAGTGTTTAGTTTGACTTTGTTGCTTTATAATCAGGTGTTTGGTAGAATCTTTTATTTTAGAGTAACAAAGCAGTCGCATTAAAACGGCTCAGTAGATAATTAGTGGGGATAAGCGTATATCATGGAAAGGCTCAGTAGATAATTAGTGGGGGTAAGCGTATATCATGGAAAGTCTGTAGAGAAAGAATTTCTCATCCCTAATTCCCCTTAGTGCTGCCCTGAAGGACTTGACTTTGGCGTTGAAAGACTCTGCTG